>NZ_AAWS01000095.1 GCF_000169175.1 Microscilla marina ATCC 23134 | reverse complement strand
TGTCGCGGGGAGCTATAATGGCTATAGTTTGATGTTTTGGGCAAATGTTGGCAGTATCGCTCAAAAACAAGGCTTTAGGCTGATACAACACAACTCAGCATTTGGTTGAGCTGGGCTAAGCTGCATCAAAAGGGGGCTCGCCGTGCCCCTTGCAAAAAATGCAAATTTTAGGCTTTTTGGCAGTCGATAGTTTTTTAATGTTCGACGACAAAGCGTATTCTATAGGTTGTCCCGGCAATGACCGGAATCACTTCTTTTTGTTCCCCCTTATGAATGACTGCGCCCATGTATGCTTTTTGTTTCTTGAGCTGGTCTTTTTCGCGCACGCTTATTTCAATCGGGCTGATGCCGCTCTGCATGGCTTTTTGTTCAATGGCGGGATCATCGCCTGGGCTGATAAACTCATACACCAGGTTACCTCCCGACCTACGGGCATATTCACGCAACATGTCCTCAAAGTCTCTTCTTACTTTTGAGAGCTGGGGGGGCAGATTGTCCGAAAAATACACCGTAACAGTCACGGGGTTGTTCAAGTCTTTCAATATATCTTTGGTTACTTTGCTCAAAGTATACCTTTGGTCGGCGGTAAAGTCTAATCGCAACGAATATTCACGTGCCAACAGGTTGAGCAGCAACAATATACCTGCAGTAAGCAGGGTGGCAGTTAATAATTGTTTTCTTTTCATTTGTTTATTTTTTTAATGAGTGGCAAGCCTATAGTCACAAGCCACAAGCTGGATGGCACTTATTTATGGGTAAAAGTTGTTGATTACCAATCTCTTGCCGCTTGTAGCTCGATGCTTGCAACCTATCAATCAATCACCTTACGTTTAGTCAATGATACTTCGGCGAGGAATAAACCAAGCCAACCTATCGATACAAAAAACAGGATGTCACGGGTATCTATTACCCCACGGGCAATGCTCTCAAAGTGCGCCGAGGTGCTCAAAGTTTCAAACAACTCGCCCAACCAACCAGTAGCATTGCCTGCCATTGCACCAAATATAAACTGAAAGAATATACCAATAAGCAATGCCATCAGAAAAGCTACAATCTGGTTGTTGTTGAGGCTACTGGCAAATATGCCAATGCCTATATACATGGCGCTCATGAGCAACAAACCCAGGTAGCCGCTCAGCGTAGCACTCAGGTCTAAATTGCCCAGGCCGTCGTACCCCAACAGGGCAACGCCATCTATAGTAAACACATAGGGCAAGGTGAGCAATAGTGCTATAGCAATGAGTATAAATACGGCGAGAAACTTCCCCCATACAACCTGACGGTCAGTCACGGCTTTGGTGAGGAGTAGCTCTATAGTGCCCGTCTTTTTTTCTTCGGCAAGCAGCCGCATAGTGAGCGCCGGAATAAAGAAAAACAATGTCCAAAACGCTATACTGAAAAATCCTCTCAGGCTTGCCTGCCCAGAGAAAAACACATCATTGCCACTTTCGAGCCAGGTAAAAAAACCATTGAAACCCAAAAATAAGATCAACATAATATAAGCAATGAGCGAGTCAAAAAATGAGTTGAGCTCGCGTTTTGCAATTACCCAAACTGTTTTCATAATATTTTTTTAGTTATGTAGTCCCAATAGAGGCAAGCTTCAGGCGACAAGTCGCAAGCCCCCTGCTTAGGACTTTATATAAATTTTTCTAGTTGAAACTACCTGTAAAACTAATTCATTGTCAGATTACGGAAAATATCTTCCAGACGGGTTTCTACTGGAGTCATTTCAGTAAGTACCCAATGTTTGTCTACACACAATTGAAAAATGTTTCTTTTGGAAGATTTTTCGGGTTGGCTTTCTAACTGAAAATAGTTAGTTGCCTCGTCAAGAGTGGTGACCGAAAACACCGACTCAAGTTGCTTAAGGTTGGTCAATACTTCAGGCGCTTGCGCCTCTTCAATCTTTACCTTGAGCACCTCTTGCCCCTGGGCTTTGTTGCGCAACGAATGGGCAGTACCATCTGCTACAATATTGCCTCGGTTAATAATCAAAATCCGGTCGCAGGTAGCCTCTACTTCTGGCAGAATATGCGTGCTGAGAATCACCGTTTTAGCCCTGCCCAGTTCACGAATGAGTTTACGTATTTCTACAATTTGGTTGGGGTCGAGCCCGGTAGTGGGTTCGTCTAAAATAAGTATTTGTGGGTCGTGGATCATTGCCTGGGCAAGCCCTACGCGTTGACGGTAACCTTTAGACAATTCCCCGATTTTTTTATGCTTTTCGAGGTCTAAACCACACAGCACAATCATGTCTATCAGGCGTTTGTTTAGGTCTTTTTTAGCGACTCCCTGCAGTTGGGCACAAAAAATAAGATAGTCCATCACTGGCATATCCAGGTACAAGGGGTTGTGTTCGGGCAAATAACCGATGTGTTTTTTTAGGTCATCAGCGTGTTTTTTCACCGACTTGCCCCCTATGGTAATGTCACCCTGGCTAATGGCTATGTAGTTGGTGATCATTTTCATAGTAGTAGTTTTACCCGCACCGTTGGGTCCCAAAAAACCCAGAATTTCTCCAGTCTTCACCTCAAACGATATGTCGTTTACCGCCTTTTGGTTACCATAACTTTTGGTTACTCCTTCTATCTTGATGTCCATAATTTTTGGTGGTTACAATTATATGGCTGACTTTTTTAAACTACAGTCATCAATCCATGTTTTTCAAAACGGCAGCAAAATTATATAATCGAAAGGAAACTTGCATGTTTTTTTTAGGAATGAACTAAGGGCTTTAGCCAGTTTTTTTTATCCGCTCACTTCTTCGCCTTTTCAATTAAAAATATTCTTCTGATTTCTTGCAAATATGATTTATATTATTTTTATTTACTATGGTAGTAATTAGTTATTATACTGATTTACGAAAGTACACATTTCTACATCGGCACTCCTCCACACTCAGGCATCTATGGAGACTTGAACAACATCACTCATTATTATTTAGGAACGTGATCGCCCCGTAAACGGGATTTCGGGCATAGCCCTCAACAATAACTGTCCGGTTTAGAACATATCCTCTTTACTGACTTTCGTTACTTTTAGCCTTTGGCAGAGCTCGGCGCAGCAGGGCTGCAGCCATCGGTTTTCGCCGTAGCTATGGCTACGCCTGCAAAAAGTGCCTCAGCCAGCCTCGAGTATACGCCCTCAATCTCGACACTTATTTTGAACATGTTCCTTAATATCGTATTGCGCCATTTATTGAATGGTCGATTCATTGTATTGAAACATTTAGTTGATATATACAACTAGTATAAATGAATGTCTTTAAATCAAAGCAAAACCCTTAACCCAATTAATACTATTACACAACTATCAAAATTTAACTCCAATGAATTACACTTATTTCAATCATTGCAAAGGGCTGATTTCAACCTGTTTTACCGCCCTTTTTGTAGCTGTTATTTGCTTTTTACCCTGGCGCGCAGTGGCTCAAGATGAGTTGCCCCGCCACTATAAGAGTTATAAGCTAAGCATACAAAACAACGGGACACAAAAAAAAGGAAATTCGTATACCATTTCTGAGCCGGGCGCTACCTGGCTTAGGTTATTTTTTGACAATATAAAATTAGGCAATGCCAGCTCAGTGACTATCACCTCTGACCTGGATGGTGCCTCACAAACGTTGAATGCTGCCACTATCAAAACCTGGAAGTCGTCCAGTGCATATTTTAATGGCAACAGTGTAACGGTTACCCTCAATACAGCCGCCAATGACAAATCGGCCAGTGTAGATGTGGTAGAGCTGGGCATTGGCGACCCCAAACCCAGCACAAAGTCTCAATGTGGCCCGGTAGACGACCGGGTAGATGCCAACGATGCCGCAATTGGTAGAATTGTGCCTATTGGCTGTACTGGCTGGATCATTACCAACGGTAAGTTTGTCACTGCGGGACATTGTGCTAACAGTCGTGCTCAGATACTAGAGTTTAATGTGCCCAAGTCGTCGTCCAACGGAGGCATTGTACACCCGGCACCCAAAGATCAATACCCCATTGGCAGTGTAGTTTCGGGGTATGTGTCTGGGCAGCCTGTAACCGATTGGGCGGTGTTTACGGCGGGCGCCAACACTCAAACCGGGTTAACAGCCATACAAGCCCAGGGCAAGTCTTTTGATGTGGTACAAAGCGCGCCCGGCAGCAGCATTACCATTACTGGTTTTGGTGTAGACAATGGCAGCGACAATCAAACGCAACAAACGCACACGGGGCCTTTGGTATCTGCCAGCAGCACTTTGGTAAGGTACCAGACCGAAACCAGGGGGGGCAACTCAGGGAGCCCCATTATAGATGCCGCCACTGGCAAAGCCGTGGGGGTACACGGCTATGGCGGATGTACTACCAGTGGAACGGGTAGCAACTTTGGAGTAAGGGCTACAGTGGCAGGTTTTTGGGACGCTCTAGGACTTGACGGCAACCCTCCGGGGGGAGACTGTGAGCCAATCAACTTTAATGACTACCAGATTTCGTCTTTCTCTAACCAGGACGTAAGCGGAAACTACACCATCAACAATGGGGGTAGAAACCTGGTGCTTCAGAACAACACCTGGAAAACCATTCCTTTTAACTACACGGTTACCAGCAATACGGTGATAGAGTTCCAGTTTAGCAGTAGCTCTGAAGGAGAAATTCACGCTGTGGGCTTTGAGGATAACAACTCTTTGAGCTCTTCGCGTTATTTTAAGGTGTATGGTACGCAAAGCTATGGGGTACGCAACTACGACAATTACGGAGGATCGGGCACGGTCACTTATACCATTCCGGTGGGTAATTTTTATACTGGCAATATGTCTACTTTGTTGTTTATCAACGACCACGACAGCGGCAGTGGCAACAACTCTACTTTTAGCAATGTAAAAGTGTATGAGGGTTCGTGTGGCAGGGCTCCGGCAATGGTCCAAAGGGTGAATCGTGAGGCTATAGTACCTGTGTTGGGCACACAAGACGAGAGAAGTTTGCAAGAGGTGGTAGTAGGCTCAAACCTTGCCCAAAATCAGTTTACAATACAACTGGGTACTACGGGTGCCAGGGCTACTATACATACTTTATTGGGACAACCCAAGGGCGTACTTGCCCTAAAGCCAGGCACCAACCAAGTGTCTGCCCACGCACTTTCGCTAGCTCCGGGTATTTATCTGATAAAAATCGAGCGCAACAACGAAACCATTACCAAACGCTTGGTAGTACGCTAAACCCAACCAAGTGTAGGGTGGTGTAATACCAAATCGTTGCCATTACCCGTACACTAAATTCTTTGTATGTCTACATCTAAAAGCCATCACCAAGCTTGTCCCCTCCTCTTGGTCTTAAGACCAAGAAAGCGGGTAACGATAGCGAAGAATGTGCATTGTGTTGGTCTTGCCAAAAGCCTTAAGATCACTACAAGTGAGTTTGTACGGGTTTTCAATCAGACTTGGTATTCTTAACCCAGAAAAACATCCACAAAAAAATATTAATTGGGAATAAAGGTTTGAAGCATCCTGAACTGTATCAGGGTGCTTTTTTTATTTGGGTGGTTATAAACAATACTCTGCAGTGATTTTAGTCAAAGTTGGTTGCTGGTTATCAGTTATTTATGAATTTAAAAACTATTTAATTGGTTGTTTAGGCGTAAAACCGAAACACTTTTGAAAATAAAGTGAGTACGCAATCTTAATATAAAATACTGGTTTACAGTATTTAACAAGGTGAACATTTACTCGAATCGGCTATGGACTATCGACTAAATACTATGGACTATTGTATAAAAGTATTGCCCAAAGTTGTTTGGTAGCCTGAGTATATGTATTATGAGCTTACCTTTCGCAGGTTGAAAATTTGCTTAATAAAATGTTATACTAGTGCATTAAGGATTAAATAAGTTGCCTATTAATTTGGATGAATTAACTTCGTTGAGCTCGCGAAAAGCTCGGTTTTGTTTTCTGACGAGTCGTGAAAATGGCGGATAGTTCGTTTTCTGAATTCCAAAGCATATCGGAACCGTAGCTATCTAACTTTTTTACGAGGAAGTCAGGGGGCAAAAGCTCACAGTCCTCCGAGAACAAGCTCGGAGCTGTGAGCCGAACTTGATTCGGGGACGCCAAATAATATGTGAGTAACTTAGTCCCTAATGCACTAGTCTTCAAGCAAGCTAACAAAATACAATGATTCGGGTATCTATGAGCCGTTACTTTTTTCTATAGGTAAAAAAGTAACCAAAAACCCCACAGCTGTAGTTTGTTTTGCCTAAATCTGTTGCACTACGCCGAAACAGCTCAAACAGTGATCTGTTTTACGGCTTCGTTTCACAGATTCTTAACGGCAACAAACTAAGGCTGAATCTAGCTGACGCACTCATAAATCAACGCTGTAATTCTTCTGAATTAAACAAAAATGATCATTGCGAAGCGTCAATTATGAGTATACTTGAAAACCGAACAAAAAAACTTGTCATGATCAAAAAACAATTGTTTTTAAGCTTGTTGGTAGTTTGCTGCCTTTCTTTAGGGCAACTCTCGGCACAAACCATTAAAATAAACGCTTATACCAAGTGCAAGGTGGCACTTATAAGCGCCCAGGAAGTAAAAGACGCCGGACGTTACGGGTGGTGGTCGGCGTGGCAAACCAAGAAAAAAAGCAAAGAGTACAAAGATACTCCTTGCACCTTCAAAAACATTGCCCCAGGAGTGTATACTATAGTGGTGTATAACCCCAAAGCCAGCACCAGCACCGACAAAGGCGATGGAGTAGTACTTGAAAAAGTAACCGTCGGTAAAAAGTTTAGCCTGAAGGCGTATTACAATGCCGGGGATTTTAGAGATTGGAACTGCCTGAGTTGCCCTTGGTTGTATGTGTACGATGGCCAGTGTTTTATGAAAAAAACCGAGATTTTGAAAGATGTGGTAGGAGCCAAAAACAAAACCACTACGGTGTATGAAATTGATCCTCAGGCAATAAAAAATGGGGTATTAAAAATAAAAATTCAAGAAGAAAAAGACGAAATTACCCATCTCGACCAAATTCAGGTCAGGCTCAATCACCAAACATATTTGCCACAAGAACAGGCAATGCTTGCCAAACTTGCCCACAACGATGGACAATACCAAAAGCTTAAAAAAGGGCAGGCAATCACGCTTACCTTTCAATTGCCTGCCCACCTGAAACCCACCGACAAAGTACAGCTTGAGTCTACCGGGTTTTACATTCCCGATGCGCAGTTTTTGGAGGCAGTGTACCAAAAATATTTAATTCGTGGCAAGTAGTCGCTGGCTCGGCAATCGCACGCCTGACAAAGCCTGAAAGTACAACTGTTGATTACCCTTAATAGCAAGTCGGCGAAGCCTGAGCGTTTTGTCGGCTTTTTTTAGGTCAACAATTATAAATTGTTTTAGGGAGTAATCATTAACACAACATCAGCCCATGCCTACCAGATTTTACTGGGTACTTTTACTCTTTTATAGCCATGTACAGGCACAACCACCCCAAGGCTTTGCCGATATTCATAACAGTGCGCTTTATCGCTTGTTTGCCCAAGCCGATGTGCAAGGGCTTGCCAGGCGCCGCTACCCTGTACACTTGCGGGCAATGCGCCAACTCAATACTCGTTTGATGGTGTTTTCGATGGGTATTCCACGTTTTAGTATGGCACACCCCGACACAGTCACCATTGCTCAAGTACTTACTTTTCTCAAACAATTCAAGGCACACATTCGCCAGCATTGCCCACAATGGCAATTTGTTGACCAACCCAATACACGCCCCCACAAAATGCGCTGGATGTTGGCACTGGAGGGCACTCACTTGCTCAAAGGAGAGTTGCACTGGGTAGACTCGCTCTACAATGTCGGGGTGCGTATGGTGGGCATTGGACACTGGTTTCACAATCATTTTTTGGTAGCCCCTCACGACCCACACTACCAAAATCAAGTGCCCACCCTTATCAACGACCACACGGTGTTGTCGCCCAAAGGCAGGCAGTTGGTAGAGCGGCTGATTGCCCGTAACATCTGGTTAGATGTATCACATTTGCGTCGGCAGGCGTTTGCCCAGGTAGTAGCCCAAAACCAAGGACGCACTCCGCTCATTGCCAGCCACGCCAACGCACACGCGGTGTGCCCGGTAGCCCGCAACCTCTCCCCTGCCCAAATACGCGCCATTGCTGCCAGTAAAGGCTTGGTGGGGGTATGCTTTCATAGTCCTCTGATTGCCCCAAAACCCGCCCAGGCTTCCATAAAACAGTTGGTTGATCACCTGGCTTATTTGATCCAAACTGCAGGCTACCTGCACGTAGCCATTGGCAGTGACCTGGAGGGTTTGATTCGCCCGCCAAAGGGTTTAAAAAAACTCATTCAGGTTAAAAAAATTGCCCGCGAAATGCAACGGCGGGGCTTTAGCCCAAAGGTGATTGAGGCGGTGATGTGGCGCAACGCCCTGCGGGTGTTGGGTGGGGGTGAACGTTGAGTCAATGATTTGATAAAATATTTCTGGAAAGGCTACCAAATGTAAAAAAAGATATGCAAATTGTGGGCGTCTATATGAGTGCTCCAGCACAGAAAAGTCTTTGCCGGAGGGTAATTTATTTCGGGTTGCCCCAAACACACCTTTAACAAGCTGACTATAAGCGAGTTACCTATTCGGAAAACTTACTAAAACAGGCTTAAAAAGCACTTTGACGTGTTGATTTTTTTGATTTTACCCTTGAGTAATTTTACTCTAACTCACTGGTAACTAGTTGATAACAAAGAAAGACGACTTTAAGAGCTACTTCCATTAAAACAAGGATTGAAACGCCTAAATTCCACCTTTAGCTTTCCTGTTTTCCGCCGCTTTAAGAGCTACTTCCATTAAAACAAGGATTGAAACTGTTGCCATTTTTCAGGTTATATATGAAACCACCCCTCTTTAAGAGCTACTTCCATTAAAACAAGGATTGAAACAACACAATGAAGCAAAAAGCAAGACATTGGCTATCTTTAAGAGCTACTTCCATTAAAACAAGGATTGAAACGTCTTGTAGCCAGTACTTAGGTCATGTCTTTCGTGCTTTAAGAGCTACTTCCATTAAAACAAGGATTGAAACCGACTATTTTCTTATTACGTGGGACTTATGCCGTCTTTAAGAGCTACTTCCATTAAAACAAGGATTGAAACCGTTTGGTTCAAAAACAAACCCTGAATAATTAATATCTTTAAGAGCTACTTCCATTAAAACAAGGATTGAAACTCTTTACCCATCACTTAATTTTAGTTTTTCTAAATACTTTAAGAGCTACTTCCATTAAAACAAGGATTGAAACGCAGCAAAGGAATGGTAAAGCTAATCAAAAAGCTCCTTTAAGAGCTACTTCCATTAAAACAAGGATTGAAACTTAGCCACTTCCCCTGCTACGTCTAGCTGACTGACTTTAAGAGCTACTTCCATTAAAACAAGGATTGAAACCCGCTTCGGATTCGTTGGGTCGTACTCCAACGCTTCTTTAAGAGCTACTTCCATTAAAACAAGGATTGAAACACAGCTGGTACGCCGAACATAGCGGGTTCGCAACAACTTTAAGAGCTACTTCCATTAAAACAAGGATTGAAACAAATTAGATGTGTAAAGGGTATATAAACGCGCAAAAACTTTAAGAGCTACTTCCATTAAAACAAGGATTGAAACAACAAATGCGGGACGGTAGTTCGGCATCGACAATTTCTTTAAGAGCTACTTCCATTAAAACAAGGATTGAAACATATATAGGGCGTGTGACGATGTGAGTTGAAGGTCTTTAAGAGCTACTTCCATTAAAACAAGGATTGAAACAGTTCCAGCCATATTATCACCTTTCTACGCATATTATCTTTAAGAGCTACTTCCATTAAAACAAGGATTGAAACAAGCAAGATTAACCTTGCAGCGATCGCGGACATTACCTTTAAGAGCTACTTCCATTAAAACAAGGATTGAAACTAGTACATGATTGCATCTACAAAAAAACCCTGTTTTCTTTAAGAGCTACTTCCATTAAAACAAGGATTGAAACTGAGCTCAAGAAATCCTTGAAATACGAGTATTTCAACTTCTTTAAGAGCTACTTCCATTAAAACAAGGATTGAAACCAAGTTTACTTGAAGCCGTAGAAAGCAGTTTTAAAGCTTTAAGAGCTACTTCCATTAAAACAAGGATTGAAACGCCACTTTTTGTCTTGAAGTTAATTTTTCGTTTCTGCTTTAAGAGCTACTTCCATTAAAACAAGGATTGAAACATATTAAAGGTATATGCAACCGCGATTGTATATACGCTTTAAGAGCTACTTCCATTAAAACAAGGATTGAAACATATTAAAGGTATATGCAACCGCGATTGTATATACGCTTTAAGAGCTACTTCCATTAAAACAAGGGTTGAAACTACTCGAATACTGTATCATTTTGCATAGCTAACGTGATCTTTAAGAGCTACTTCCATTAAAACAAGGATTGAAACAATATTGGACCCTGCTCTTGCGCAATAGATGAATCGACTTTAAGAGCTACTTCCATTAAAACAAGGATTGAAACTTAAAAGTATCAGACGTAAACAAGAGTGTAGGCTCTCTTTAAGAGCTACTTCCATTAAAACAAGGATTGAAACGGCACGCTCTTGAGTGTGTTTCGACTCAAATTGATGCTTTAAGAGCTACTTCCATTAAAACAAGGATTGAAACAAAGTTGAGATATGGGAGATTTTGGACTTTATCCCAAACTTTAAGAGCTACTTCCATTAAAACAAGGATTGAAACTGTTTTTGCTTGTAAGCGAGCACGAGACGCAAGCACTCTTTAAGAGCTACTTCCATTAAAACAAGGATTGAAACTTTTCTTTGTTGGCATGTTCGGGTTTAGAATCTTAATCTTTAAGAGCTACTTCCATTAAAACAAGGATTGAAACATTTTGTAACATTTGCAAGCTGCGCAATCGAAAGCCTTTAAGAGCTACTTCCATTAAAACAAGGATTGAAACTGATGAGGTTCAAACTGAACAAATACAAAACCCCAGCGCTTTAAGAGCTACTTCCATTAAAACAAGGATTGAAACGTAGTAATGGGTTTCGATCGGTTGGTGAAGACACCATAGCCGTCAGGTTAAGCAAACAAGTGTAGAAAATTCACCCTACCGCCACCACCTCAGCGAGTGTCTCCACTCGCTGATTGAGTCTCTAAAAAAAGCGTCCAAAGACAGTCTGGTCTCTTGTGAAGACACAAGCGACGGCGGAAAAAAGAGGCTAGCCTGACGGCTATGGTGAAGACACGCAACCGAGGCGAGGGCGGTAATAAAACAAGGATTGAAACGCTTTTGGGTTCTTTTGTATGCGCTACAACAAACCAACTTTAAGCGCTAAATACATTAAATCTTACTATTTTTCGCCCTGATTTGTGTCCTCACAACCGAGTTTACGAGTCCTTAGATGCCGATGAATATCGGTGCTCAGCGAAGCTAAATCAAACCACCCAAAACCCCAAAAAACTATTTATTTTGGGGTTTCGATCACCCCCGAATGGCGGGGTTTATCAATTGGTGAAGACACACAACCGAGGCGAGGGCGGTAATAAAACAAGGATTGAAACGCTTTTGGGTTCTTTTGTATGCGCTACAACAAACCAACTTTAAGCGCTAAATACATTAAATCTTACTATTTTTCGCCCTGATTTGTGTCCTCACAACCGAGTTTACGAGTCCTTAGATGCCGATGAATATCGGTGCTCAGCGAAGCTAAATCAAACCACCCAAAACCCCAAAAAACTATTTATTTTGGGGTTTCGATCACCCCCGAATGGCGGGATTTATCAATTGGTGAAGACACACAACCGAGGCGAGGGCGGTAATAAAACAAGGAGGGCTACTTCCATTGAAACAACGATGGCGAGTGCATAGAAATAGCAGAATACACCAGGGGTTTTAGCCTCGCTTCGCGCCCATTCGTAATTCGTAATTCTCAAATTCGTAATTTAGTCGGTAGTCGGTAGACCGTAGCTTCAAGCATCGCTTCGCGCCCATTCGTAATTCTCAAATTCGTAATTAGCTTCGCAGAGCTCCTTCCAGTCGGTTCGTAATTCACTCATTCGTAATTGACTACTTTAAGCACTCCATCCACTAAAACAAGGATTAAAACGGTTGTACCCTGCCCCGCAAAAATTAGCGTAGGTCAAATAATGTTGTATGGGGTTGAGTTGTCAGAAGATAGTCGTTATATTACCCGCTACAACAAGCAATCATTACAATTATGCTGGATATATTTACCGAAATTGAGGGCTGGGTCGAGGCTCGCAAAAGTTTTGCCCTGGCTACTGTAGTAGAAACCTGGCGCTCGGCACCACGTATGGCGGGGGCAACTATGGCGGTGTCTGACCAGATGGAAGTGGTAGGCTCGGTGAGCGGAGGTTGTATAGAAGGTGCCGTAGTCAAAGGGGCCCTGGAAGTGATCAAAAGTGGTACGCCCAAGCTGATGAAGTTTGGGGTAGAAAACGAAGACGCCTGGGCGGTAGGTTTGAGCTGTGGGGGCAAGGTCACGGTATTTGTAGAGCGTTTTATGGCAATGCAGGCATCAGAAAAGGCGGTATGGGACGCCTTGCAACAAAACATAAGGGCCAACAAAGCGGCGGTGTTGCTGAGCCAACTGTCGGGGCAACAAAGTAA
>NZ_AAWS01000094.1 GCF_000169175.1 Microscilla marina ATCC 23134 | reverse complement strand
GCATATATCTTCAGCGTGTTCACTACGTTGGCGGTGCGTACCAAGGCTTTGCCTTCGGGCAAATATACTTCAATGGCCAATTGGTCGCGTTCTACCTGAGGAAACAACTGCTGAGACAAACCTGCTGCCAATACACCCCCCGCTACGATAGAGGCTACACCCAAGGCTACAGTAAGTGGTGGCGCACTAAAGGCTTTTTCGAGCGCCCAATCATAGCCTTTTTGCAAGTAATCCAGCATTCCAGCGCGTTTGGGTTGAGCATTGGTGGGTTGGTGAAAACCTTTTTTGATGAATACATAACACATATAAGGAACCAACAAACCCGCTACTAATAAGGATGATCCCAAGGCTACTGCAATGGTGATAGGGAATGATTGGATAAAATCGCCTGCGGTGCCTTTCAAGAAAAACATCAACGGAAAGTAAGAGGCAGCAATGGCCAAAGTAGCGGCAAACACAGGTAAAAACAGTTCAGAAGCACTTTTCCAGGCAGCATTCCAGGGGCTTTCGCCGTGGTCTAGCTTTTCCAAGTGGTTGTCAATGATCACAATAGAGTTATCTACTACCATCCCTAATACTACAATCAGTGCCGCCAACGAAACCGTGTGCAGCTCTATGCCCATAGAAGACAACACGCCCAGGGTAATTAAGATAGAAATAGGTATGGTGATACCTGCCACTGCTGACACTCTGAAAGGCAACAGCAACATAGTAACAATGATGACCGACAGTACCGCAATACCAAACTCTTTCATAAAATGCGAAATGGCATGGTGTACCACATTAGGCATATCGGCAATGCGCTCCATTTTTACATCTTTGGGTAGCTTTGCCTTGGCTTTTGCCAAAGCTTTGCTCACTTCGTCGCCAAACTGCACAATGTTGTTGCCGGGCTGCATTTCGAGCGAAAGCAACAACGATTTGCTGCCCTGATAGTTGATAAAAGAGTTGGGCGTTTTATAACGACGTTCTATCCGTGCCACATCTTTTAGGCGAATAAGGTTGCCTTGTGGGTCGGCATAAATAATCTGGTTGGCGAGGTCTTCTTCCGACTCATAGCGTGGGGGCAAGTGCAAAGGCATGCTCATATTGCCATTGTCCAGACTCCCCGAATAATTGACTGTACCCTCGGTGCGCAAAGCTGACAAAATAGTAATAGGCTTTACATTAAAGTTTTGCAGCTTTTCGGGCTGAATATGCACCAAGATTTGTTCTTTTTGCAAGCCAAAATGCTTCAGTTTCGATACACCTTCTATCTTTCGCAACTCGCTTTCTACCTTTTTCAGATAAGCCTCTAGTTCTTTATAAGTGCGTTTTTCGGAGGTAATCGTCAGCAATAATGCCGAGGTATCGCCAAAATCGTTGTTGGCAATCAAGGCAAGTACTTCAGGGGGTAATTGGCGTTTTACTTCGTTTAAGCCGTGGCGCAATTTTGACCAAAACACATCAGGATTTTTCACACCATCGCGTAGCTCTACAAACATAATCATCATTCCTTCCTTAGAAATAGAGTAAGTTTTGAGCTTGTTTACTTCCTGATAACCAAACAAATAATTTTCTACTTCGGTTGTGAGGCGTTCTTCTACCTGTTGCGACGAAGCTCCAGGGTATACTCCTACGACCAAGCCTTGACGGATGGTAAACTGGGGAAACTCTTGGCGAGGCATGTTAAAAAACGCATACCCACCCAAGCCCATCAACAACACAGTAATAATGAGGCTGATCTCTTTGTATTTCATTGCCGCCTCGATGAAGTTCATTCTACGGCGGGGGTTTATATTATCTTCTTTCATTGCTTAAAAATGGCTTTATTGCTCTATTGTTGTATGGTTCGCGAAGCAAGGCTAAAAATTTCAGTAAGTTGCTTATAGAGCAGCGTCAAACTTGAAGCACCGATATGCTTCGGTATCTAAGGACTTGAGGCTGTCGAAGCTATTGACTCCCGACTCCTAACTACCAACTATAGACTATTGAACACTTACCTTCGCGTGATCAGTCAGTTTATGTTTTCCTCTTACTACTACTTGCTGTCCCGTTTGCAGCCCTGCCAATACTTCTATTTGGTTTTGACGAAACAGCCCTACCTTCACGGCTTGCTTCTGGGCTTCCATTGTCTGGCGATTGACCACATACACATAGGTTTCTCCTTCTATATCGTTCGACACTGCCTGATAGGGTACTAATAATTTGGCCGCCTGACGTTGCGCCAACGATACTTGGCACATCATTCCAGGCTTTATTTCGTTTTGTACATTGGCAATGGCTATTTTCACATCATAAGTGCGCGAAATGGCGTTTGCCATCACTCCTATTTCGGTTACTGTACCCGCAAACACCTTGTCTTGCAAAGCCGATATTTTAATTTGAGCCTGTTGCCCGGTTTTTATCTGACTTATTTCGCCTTCGGGCACCGATACTTTTACCGAAAGTTGATGAAGTTGTACTAATTGTATCACAGGCGTACCTGGCAAAGCAGTCATACCAGGTTCCAGCATTTTTCTGCCAATGACCCCACTCACTGGTGCGTGTAAGTCACCATTGTTTAAATTGGTTTTGGCAAGTGCCACCGCAGCGTTTGCCTGCTCATAGCCAGTTTTTACCTCTACCCATTTCATTTCGGGCAAGCTGCCACTTTTATACATTGGCTTCAGGTTGTGGTAGGCGTGCTCGGCATGTTTTTGTTTGGCAAGTGCCAACTCATAGCCACTTTGTTGACTGTCTTGGCTCAGGCGGGCAAGCAATTGTCCTTTGCTTACACGTTGTCCTTCTTTTACATAAATATCTTTGACCAACCCAGGCATCAAAAAGCTCAACGGAATAGAGGTAGAAGGCTCAATAGTGCCGCTATAAGACAGGTTGCCTTCGGTTTTTGACAATGCCACTTTTGCTACAGTTACCTTAATGGGCAACTGCTGGGTTTTTACTTGTGCCTTTGCCAAACTGGTGTGTTGTTTTTTGGCACTGCATGCCCCTAACAATGATGCTGCTATAAGGGCAATTACATAAGTGTTTATATTTTTCATGTTTTAGTTTTTTAGTCAGGAGACGGGAGCTAATAGCCCCTGTAAGGAACTGGGTTTCACACCTTGTTCTAACAGTTTCTACTAATTCCACAGGTTGTTGATTTTTAGCGGTTTATAAAACCTCTACATGCTCACTGTCTCCTGTTTAGTGTTTTTAGACTATTTCAGTTTTTTGGTCGAAAATCAAATATACTTGTCCACATTAATAAGCAATGGAAATAGCTTTATTCTCCTATTTGCAAATTAGCGAATTGATGGCTGGTTATTATTTTTGGATGATTATTTTATAGTGGTAATATCCACGGTAGACTATTGCCTACAAAATTTTTAATTGCTCATGGATGACTTCCATCTACCGATTTTATAAATCATTAAAAATCAACACTTTATAAAATCGGGTAAGTTGCTTGTAGAGCAGCCTCAAACTTGAAGCTTGTTGCTAAAAGCTTGAGGCTGTAGGGGCTGTTGACTATTAGCTACTGCATCGCACAAAATATCAAGCACCATATCAAGTTGTTGGTCTATGTTGGTGTCTGCCAACCAAAGGAGCTCTATGAGCGAAGCCAAAGTAACTTGGGTCAGCCAATCGAGTTGCTGCAGGTTTACTTGAGTATTTGCCTGATTGAGATACAGGGTTTTGTACAAAATATCGCGCAATGACGCAGTGTTTACTTCATTGGGTATCAGACAACGCTCCTCATCCAACATTTTGAGGTAATGGGTGCATTGTGTTCTGAGCTGTAACTTTACTTTTTCCATTGATTTATTTTTTAGTCAGGAGCTTCTATAGTCTCAAGTCCTTAGATGCCGATACATATCGGTGCTTTTAGCGATAAGCTTCAAGCCTGCTGCCTATTTATAATACATTGATTTTTAGAAGTTTATAAAATATACAGATAGAAAATGGAAGCTTTTTGATTTGTTTCCCCACTTTCATCATTTCCTGATTAGCATTTTTAGACTATCTTGGTTTTTTGGTCGGTTGATAAATAAAAAATTTTGTGCAAAGCTAGTGAAAAAATTGAATTTATAGACCTTTTTGGTTTTTTGGTCTAATTTTTAACAAAACAAAGGGCGGCATCGCCCCTACTTGCCAAGTATAACACCAACTATTTGCGTCGCTTGATTCCGTGGTAAAACATGTCAATCATTTTACCCGCTTTATCTTCTAAGTTGGGGTGTTGTTCAAACAGTACCAAGTGGGTTTCTATGCCTTTCATAGCTGCCGACATTACTACCGCAAACCATTCTATGTCTTCTCTACTTAGTTCAATTTCATTGTTTTCAACCCCCTCAGTCAATATTTGAGTCAAAAAATCTAACTCAAAATGGTTGAACTTTTTACGCAGTTCATACATCATGCCCATTTGGTCTGACAACTCACTAAACACAATCTGATACAGATTTACCTTTTCTTTGAGCTTTTGCAAATGTGTGATACAATAAAGCTTTAGCCGGGTTTGCACATCGTTTGCCTGACTAGTCAGCTCCTTAAGCTCTTTGTGTAATTGTTCAGTTTCTTGTTTTACTACTGCCTCAAAAATCTCATCTTTGCTTTTGAAGTAATAGTACAACGTACTTTTACCCTTACCCGCAGCTTTGGCTATTTCTTCCATGGTGGTTTTTTTTAACCCATAACGTTGAAACAGCTTTTTGGCTTTTTGCAATATAAATTCTTGTATCTCTTCGTCTTTTTGCATCAGGTAGTAGGTTTTAGTTTTTAATCAGACTTATAGACCAACTTCGTATTATAGTCCAAAAGTACAACTTAGTTTTATATATACAAAACCTTTAGTGTATTTTTTATCTGTGTGTCTTGTGCTCTTGCCCAAAAAACCTCTAAAACTTGTATACTCATACAATCAAGCAGGCGCTGCTTATAGAACCATTGCTTCAGTAAGCGCAAAAATTTAATGATAAAGTCAAGCTTGTTCTACGGTTAGATCACTTTAGTAGTCTTACCAAGAATAAATTCAGAGCCAAAACGTAACTAATGACTTAATTTTCACGCTCTTTAGTTAAATCTTTTTACTTTCGGGCGAAATCTTTTAACTTTCGTCTCATATATAAATTTTGTCTAAATAAATTGCTGAACAAAATGCTTCCAATATTTGACTTGCATTGTGACTTATTGTCTTATTTGTCTGAAAACTCCCAAAGAACCCACAACGATGTTGAGATTGGGTGTGCTTTGCCTCACCTGCAACAAGGCAAGGTAAAAGTACAAACATTGGCAATTTATAGTCCTACTGCAGCCGGAAGCACCCAAATGGCCACCAGAGAATGTGCTATCTATCAACAGTTGTTAGAAAAACACAGCGATCAGTTTGCCCCAGCCCACACTTTAGAACAAATCAAAGCAGTTTTTAATGATGTATCGCGGGTGGGTATTGTGGCTTCTATTGAAAACGCTTCAGGGTTTTGCGAAGAAGAAGAACCTTTAGCACACGGTTTGGCTCGTTTAGACAAAATGTATGAGCAACTGGGCAGGGTACTATATATTAGCCTTACCCACCACCACGAAAACCGCTTTGGAGGTGGCAATAAAAGCGAAGCTGGGCTCAAAAAAGATGGCAAAGCCCTACTAGAGCACCTTGCCGAGCATCACCCCGAAACAGCCATTGACCTCTCGCACACCAGCGACGACCTGGCTTATGACATATTTAAGTTTATCGACCGTCAAAAGCTCAATTTGTCTGTGATTGCCAGCCACTCTAACTTTAGAACCATCTGGGACAATCCGCGCAACTTACCCGATGAGTATGTACAGGAAATAGTACAACGCGATGGCATTATAGGTATCAACTTTTTGCGGGCGTATATACACGACACCCAACCTGCCAAACTACTACACCATATTTTATATGGCATTAATCAACAAGCGCACCGCCATCTTGCCTATGGTGCCGATTTCTTTTTTACAGATGACCATCCCGACGAAAGTCGTAAGCCTTTCTTTTTTCCTGCCCACGAAAACTCCAGCAAATACCCTGAGGTTAACCAAGAATTACGTGATTATATCTCGCGCCAAGACATTGACGCCTTAAGCTATGGCAATGTCATGACGTTTTTGGAGAAGACATGGAAGTTTTAAGTAAAAGCGACAAGGTATGAGCAGCAAGTGACAAGTTTAGCATAGGCAGGTAAAACCTCTATCTCAATATTTTAGTTTAATTTACTGCAAATCAACACTTTAATTGATTAATGATCACTAGTTGCCTACTCGTAATTCGTAATTAAACTGTCTTACCGCAGGGTGACCTGAACAACGTTCACCCAAAACTTGAAAAACAACTTGTGGACAGACTTTGGGGTTAGCATGTGTTGGTCTGGCTGAAGCCTTAAGACCAACACGGGAGAGTTGTTTTTTGGGGTTGAATTATTTATCTCCGCGAAGGTCTTACCGCAGGGTGACCTGAACAACGCTCACCCAAAACTTGAAAAATAACTTGTATACAGACTTTGGGGTTAGCATGTGTTGGTCTGGCTAAAGCCTTAAGACCAACACGGGAAAGTTGTTTTTTCCCTCTCTATCTCCGCGAAGGTCTTACCGCAGGGTGACCTGAGCAACACTCACCCAAAACTTGAAAAATAACTTGTGGACAAACTTTGGGGTTAGCATGTGTTGGTCTGGCTAAAGCCTTAAGACCAACACGGGAAAGTTGTTTTTTTCCTCTCTATCTCCGCGAAGGTCTTACCGCAGGGTGACCTGAGCAACACTCACCCAAAACTTGAAAAATAACTTGTGGACAAACTTTGGGGTTAGCATGTGTTGGTCTGGCTAAAGCCTTAAGACCAACACGGGAAAGTTGTTTTTTCCCTCTCTATCTCCGCGAAGGTCTTACCGCAGGGTGACCTGAGCAACGTTCACCCAAAACCTGAAAAACAACTTGTATACAGGCTTTAGGGTTAGCATGTGTTGGTCTGGCTGAAGCCTTAAGACCAACACGGGAAAGTTGTTTTTTTCCTCTCTATCTCCGCGAAGGTCTTACCACAGGGTGACCTGAGCAACGTTCACCCAAAACTTGAAAAACAACTTGTGGACAAACTTTGGGGTTGGCAAGTGTTGGTCTGGCTAAAGCCTTAAGACCAATACGGGAAAGAAAAATTTGATTTTTAACACAGTTCTTGACAGGTTGGGCGCTGGTTTTTGTTTTCAGCCTCGCTTTGCGCTAATTCGTAATTGAAAATTCTTAATTAAATATAAGATCAATTCCCCCACCGTAACTTAAGTTTGTTCAAAGCGTCCTGCATTTCATCAGTACTATTTTTTTCTTCTACACTCAAAGGCTCAGCTGCCCGTTCTTTACAATCCAGGTTAGAGCAACGTTCACAAGCTACTCCCACTCGTCGGGTTGGAATTGCCTGATCGTTCCAAAACTTCACTTTGCGTTTAAACTCTTTGGTCATCAAAAAACCAATGGTCACACTACTGTTGGTATTGGGGGTAGGATTGATGGCACGCGCCAACGAAATACACAGGTATTCGTTTTCTGAATCTATATATTGCGAACGCTGGGCGCTGCAAATCACTCCACTGCTGGTTTTAGGCTTGTTCCCTATTTGGGCTTTTTCCAGGTCTTTGAGAATATTGATAGACACCCAACGACGGCAATAGTGTTCGTTGAGCATGTTGCCGTGTGGATTGTACAAACCCGCCAGGTGCAACTCTTTGTTCAACTCATACTCGTCGTTGTCGCGGGTGTGGTGAAACCGCAAAAAAAACAATTGCTTAAGTCCAAAAAAACGAGGTACCAAATTAGTGAGGCGGTGCAAAAACATTTCGGGCGATGCATCGTATTCGTCCAACAAGCCTAAAAATACGGATTCGTTCCAGGTACTTAAGGTAATTGCCCCTTTCAACTTGGTCACAAAGTGTTTGGCAGGCATCAACAAGGCGTTGGCAAAATAAGAAGCTTTGAAATTGTTCAGGATTTGCTCAAAAGAATCTACCTTAATGGTAGACGAAGTATAAAAACGGTTGCGGAGCTTTAGGTAATTGTAGCCCAACTCTTTGCCCAAAGTAAACAAAGTTTGGCTGGTAGCAAGGTTTGGGTTGAGCAACAACCTGCCTCCTCCCCTACCTTTAGGAATAAGCACTGAGCGTTGACTCTTTAGTATTGGGTACTCCAATATGCTCTCACGGTCTATTTCATACTGATACTTTTCTTTAAGCAATTGCTCTAAAGTGGCTACACTTAAGGGTAGGTCGCCAAGCTGATGCTCTTTGGCAAATTTTTCGGCTGCTTGCTCCAGGTCTTCAAAATAGTTTTCATGCATTTCCTGGTAAGAGCGCAATACTGAGAAATAGAAACGCTCTACGCTCATGTCGTAGTTTCGGGCTATTTCTATGAGGGTGCTTATAAAAGCACTCACCTTGGCAGGCGTGTTGGTAATCATGTCTATCAAGGTGCTCAACTCGATGCCAAAAATCTCTAAAGGCAAACTGGTGAGCATGTCAGATTGAATGAGTTCGGCAATAGGTGCCAGTTTTTTGCTTAGTTGCAAAGAAATCAACCAATCATAATCTACTTCAAGGGTTTGTGCCAACGTAGCTATTTTGTTGGGCTTAGGATACTTTTTTCCTTTTTCTATTTCGTTCAAATAAGAAATAGATATGCCAGTTGCTTTGGATACTTCAGCCAACGAAAGCTTCTTTTCAGTTCTCAATTGCTTGACCTTTACCCCAAAAATGAGTCTGATATTTTCTTCTTTAATCTTCAAAGGCGTATTCTTTTATTCTTTTGTTTTTAACGATTGGCAAACAACAAATGGTTATTGATTTTTTATCCAACCTCCTGATCGTTTGGTATATTAGGCTGTCTGCTTGTTTTTAATAATCTCCTAAAGAATAGGATTGTACAAATATAGCGAAACCTTTTATTAATACAGAAAGTATAAAAATTAAATATTTTCCACATTTAGCGAAATTTCGCTTGTTTTTTGTTTTCGCTTTTCTTTTCTTTGTACAACAGAAAACGAAAACCTTTTAACACTCCCATGCAAGAAACACTTATCGAAGGATTTAAAATAAAAGACGAAAAGATTCAAAAAAAGTATGCCGATATACTTACGCCGGAAGCCCAGGCTTTTTTGGTAAAGCTACACCGCACTTTTGAGAAACGCCGTCAAGCACTATTACAAGAACGTGAGCAACGTCAGCAAAAAATCAATCAAGGTGAAATGCCTGATTTTCTTGCTGCTACTCAAAGTGTGCGCGAGGGTGACTGGAAAGCTGCCGAGGTACCTGCCGAAATTCAAGATCGCCGTACTGAGATTACCGGCCCAGTAGACCGCAAGATGATTATCAATGCGTTAAACTCTGGCGCCAAGGTATTCATGGCCGACTTTGAAGACTCTAACTCGCCTACTCTTGACAACTGTTTGCAAGGGCAAGTAAACTTAAGAGATGCCATCAATCGCAAGATTGACTTTGTAAACGAAAAAGGAAAAGCTTATAAGCTAAAAGAAAAACACGCAGTATTGATGGTTCGCCCTCGTGGTTGGCATCTGGTAGATAAAAACGTGTTGATAGATGGGCAACCTGTGTCGGGTGGTTTGATGGATTTTGGACTGTATTTTTTCCACAACATTGCCACATTGCAAGCTAAAGGTTCGGGCATTTATTTTTACCTGCCTAAACTAGAGTCTCACCTGGAGGCGCGCCTCTGGAACGATGCCTTTGTGCTGGCTCAACAAGAATTAAAGGTTCCTCAGGGTACAATCAAAGCCACGGTATTGATTGAAACTATTCTGGCGGCTTTTGAAATGGATGAAATCATTTATGAGTTGCGCGAACACATGGCAGGACTCAATGCCGGACGCTGGGACTATATATTTAGTGCCATTAAGAAATTTATCCAGTATCCTGACCGAATTTTTCCTGACCGGATACAAGTAGGAATGACCACGCATTTTATGCGTTCTTATGCCAAATTATTGGTAAAAACCTGTCACAAACGTGGCGTACACGCAATGGGTGGTATGGCGGCTTTTATTCCTAGCCGTAAAGACGAAGAAGTCAATAAAAACGCTTTTGCCAAAGTAAAAGCGGATAAAGAACTAGAAGCTGAAACCGGTTTTGATGGTACTTGGGTGGCTCATCCTGATTTGGTTCCGGTAGCCCTGGAGGTGTTTACCAAAGAGTTGGGCGACCAGCCTAACCAAAAACACGAAACCAGAAGCCAGGAATATAACATCACTGCTGAAGACTTACTCAATTTTAACATTGAAGGTGGAAAAATCACCGAAGCAGGGCTAAGGCTCAACATCAATGTAGGGATTCTTTATATAGAATCGTGGCTCAATGGTGTAGGCGCAGCCGCTTTATACAACCTCATGGAAGATGCCGCTACTGCGGAGATTTCGCGCGCTCAGGTGTGGCAATGGATCCACAACGACGGGGTAAAACTTGACGATGGAAGAGAAGTAAACGTGAAACTATACAAAGAGGTGTTACCTTCTGAACTTGACAAAATAAAAGCTTATGTAGGCGAAGAACGCTACCAAAAAGGTCAATTTGAACTTGCCATCAAACTTTTTGATGAGCTGGTAACCAACGACCAATTTGAAGAATTCTTAACGCTGGAAGCTTATAAACATATTTCATAGTTGGTAGCTCCGACAGGAGCAAGCTTTAAGCGACAAGTCGCAAGTCTTTAGATGCCGATGAATATCGGTGTACTGGCTACTAATATAACCATTTAATTAAATCATTTAGAGTTGTGAGATGATAACCACTACTGACTATCGTCTACCAACTCCCAACTTATAAAACAAAAAAAGGCAAATAGCTGCCACTATCTGCCTTGGGTTATTTAAAAACGCAAATTATTATGACAAAGATTGATAAAATAAACGAAATAATCAAAGATTGGTCTACAAATCCACGCTGGAAAGGTATAGAACGACCTTATACTGCCGAAGAGGTAGTAAAACTACAGGGGTCTTACCGTATTGAGCACACCATTGCCAAATTGGGTGCTGAAACATTGTGGCGTAAAATGCAAAGCCAGGATTATGTAGCTGGTTTGGGTTGTTTAACTGGAAATCAAGCTGTACAGGCGGTACAGGCTGGCTTACAGGCGATCTATTTGAGTGGCTGGCAAGTGGCAGCTGATGCTAATCTTGCTGGCGAGATGTATCCTGACCAAAGCTTGTACCCTGCTGACAGCGTTCCTAAAGTAGTACAAAGAATTAACAACGCTTTGCTTAGAGCTGACCAGATTCAGTCGGTAGGCGAAGGAGAAGATAAAACAGAGTGGTTGGTGCCTATTATGGCCGACGCTGAAGCTGGTTTTGGTGGTAACCTAAACGCTTTTGAATTGATGAAAGCAATGATCAAGGCAGGTGCTGCCGGGGTTCACTTCGAAGACCAATTGTCATCGGCTAAAAAATGCG
Source organism: Microscilla marina ATCC 23134 (assembly GCF_000169175.1). Taxonomy (NCBI): domain Bacteria; kingdom Pseudomonadati; phylum Bacteroidota; class Cytophagia; order Cytophagales; family Microscillaceae; genus Microscilla; species Microscilla marina. The sequence continues at coordinate 1,282 of NZ_AAWS01000094.1, read as the reverse complement.
GCCACTTGGGAGGAAAGGTATTGGTACCTACTACCGAAGCTATCAACAAACTGGTAGCGGCTCGCCTTGCCAGTGATGTAATGGGTGTACCTACAGTATTGGTAGCACGTACTGACGCAGACGCGGCTCAACTACTTACCAGTGACATAGACCCAAGAGATCATAAATTTTTGACTGGTGAAAGAAGCCACGAAGGTTTCTTTCATGTAAAAAGCGGTATTGAGCAAGCCATTGATCGTGGTTTGTCTTATGCTCCTTACGCCGACCTTATTTGGATGGAAACTTCGCACCCAAGCATTGAAGAAGCCAAGCAATTTGCCGAAGCTATTCACGCCAAATACCCTGAGAAGATGCTGGCTTACAACTGTTCCCCTTCTTTTAACTGGGCTTCTAAGTTAAGCGATCAGGAGATGCTGGAATACCGTGAAAGCCTGGCTAAATTAGGCTACAAATTCCAATTTATTACACTGGCTGGTTTCCACGCGCTCAACACTAGCATGTTTGAGTTGGCAAGGGCTTATAAAGATCAAGGAATGTTGGGCTATTCTGCCTTACAACAAAGAGAATTTGCCTTACAGGCAGACGGTTTCAGTGCGGTAAAACACCAAGCTTTTGTTGGAACCGGATACTTTGATGCGGTGCAAAACACCGTAACTTCAGGACAGGCATCTACTGTTGCCCTCAAGGGTTCTACCGAAGAGGAGCAATTCTAGAAGTGAGCGACCTGTTCACTTCATAGTAGATGTGATTGTGTGTTTTTGTTGACTAAAAACCGTTCGGATGCTTTCCGGTCGGTTTTTTTGTTTGGCATAATACAAGGGTCTGATTTATTAAAGAAAGATCAAAAGCAGAAAATTCAAACCAGAGGGTTTGCACCCATAAAACAAGCTAAAACACAAACGTAGGGGCTACCCTTGGATCGCCCTAGACCACCAAAAATAAGGAAGAAAAATAATCAAAACGAGGCTTGATATAAATAGAAAATTCAAGCCAAACATGCCCAATTCATAAAACAACCCAAAATAAAGAAGAAAAATAATCAGAACGAGGCTTGATACACGATAGGGCGACCACAAGGGTAACCCCTACAAAGGTCATCTTAACAAATAGAAAATTCAATCGCGCAGTTTCGTATCCATAAAACAAGCCAAAACGCAAACGTAGGGGGTCACCTTAACAAATACAAAAAATAGAAAATTCAAACCAGAGGGTTTGCACCCATAAAACAAGCCAAAACGCAAACGTATGGGCTACCCCTTGGATCGCCCTAGACCACCAAAAA
>NZ_AAWS01000093.1 GCF_000169175.1 Microscilla marina ATCC 23134 | reverse complement strand
CTGGACACTTTGTTTGGGTACAAAACAAAAACCTCCCTTAAGCAAGAGAGGTTTTTGCACACACATTTACAACAAGTTTTAATACTACCGTCAAGGTATAAATACCTTAACTAAACATATAAAGCACTGTAGTTGTAAAGTGTACTTAAATATTTTTAGTTTTTTTAAATTATAATTTCAAGCGAGGCAATTCAAGCATAAAACCGGGCAATATAGGTGCTCCGCTTAGGTTTTGGTCAAAGTCAAGAATTTTTTGGCTGGAACCATCTGCCTGATAAACTGCTACGTTTTGGCTTTCTACATCAATCAACCACCCCAATTGTACCCCGTTGTCTATCCATTCGCGCATTTTTTCTTGCAAAGTAGGCAAATGGTCGGTAGACGACTTCAACTCTACCACAAAATCGGGTGCTATAGGTGCAAAACTTTTTTGTTGCTTTTCGCTCAAAGCCTCCCAACGACTTTGGGCTATCCAGCTGGCATCGGGCGAACGCACCGCATTGTTGGGCAAAGTAAAACCTGTAGACGAATCGAACACTTGTCCTTGGCTCATTTCTACATTCCAATTTGCCAGTTGTCTCAAAATCTCAATGTTATACCTTCCGGTATCAGAATAAGTAGGAGTCATAATTAAAATATCACCATTAGAATTTCGCTCTATTTTCAAATCACGTTGCTCAAGGCAAAAGGCCTCAAACTCGGCATCAGTCATTCTCAATACTTTGCTTTTTAGTGTAATGGCGGTCATAATCTCGCTGTTTTTTTTATCAACTCTTATACATTCTTCCGACGATTGCGCTGATAGTCTTCAAAGATAAAGCTTCCCAGGTTGTCCAGGTTACTATAATACGCCTTGCCTTTGTTGGTCTTGGTAAACTCCCGCACAAAGTCCTGCAAGTAAGGGTCAGACGCAATCATAAAAGTAGTAACCGGAATTTTCAGTCGTCGGCACTGTACGGCAAGGTTCAAGGTTTTGCTCAAAATCTTGCGGTCAAGCCCAAAGCTATTTTTATAATAACGAATGCCTTGCTTCATACAAGTAGGTTTACCATCGGTAATCATAAAAATTTGCTTGTTTTGATTCTTGCGTCGGCGCAAAATATCCATTGCCAGCTCGAGCCCGGCTATAGTGTTAGTATGGTATGGTCCTACCTCCAGATAGGGTAAATCTTTGATCTTGATTTGCCAGGCATCATTGCCAAACACAATAATATCGAGGGTATCTTTTGGGTAACGGGTGGTAATGAGTTCGGCAAGCGCCATTGCTACCTTTTTGGCAGGGGTAATGCGGTCTTCCCCATAAAGAATCATAGAGTGCGAAATGTCAATCATCAACACCGTAGAAGTTTGCGACTTAAATTCGCTCTCTACCACCTCCAGGTCGTTTTCCAACAAGGTGAAATCGCCAATTCCGTGGTTGATCTGAGCATTGCGTAGCGAGTCGGTCATAGAAATATTTTCGAGCCCATCGCCAAACTGAAAAGCCCGGCGGTCGGTGCCTCTTTCATCGCCTTTGCCCGAATAGTTGGTGTGATGGTTGCCAGCGCCACGCGAACGCTTCAGTTTGCCAAAAACCTCTTCGAGGGCACTGCGACGAATAGAAATCTCACTCTTGGCAGTCATTACTACTTTGCCTGTACTTCCTTCTTCTTCTTTAATGTAGCCTTTTTTCTTGAGGTCTTCTATAAAATCCCCAATCCCATACTCATCACTCGTGAGGTTGTGTTGCTGGTCAAGGTTATTGAGCCACTGCAATGCTTCTGACACATCGCCCGAAGTCATGGTAACCAGCTGCATAAAAATATCTAGCAATCGGTCAAAATCAGCGGCTTGCTTGAGTTCTGGTGGGGTATATTTGGTAAATCTATGTCCTAACATAATTTTTTAGTTTCAAGATAAAAGGTTGCTATCTATAAATATACTAAAATAACTATGTAATGTGAAATATGGTTTCAATGAGGATGACCAAGTCTTAGATTATTGAACAATTGGTGTATCGTTTGTTTTTAGGCAGGTCTGCTATATTTCCCGGTTTCCTCAATTTTAAATTGAATTCATTGCTTGTTTTTTTTGATTATCTATTTTTGTGTATAATTTTAACTGAGAAAGTAATCTGAGTGGTTTTTTAAGTAATTAATTCCTTGATTATCAAACCATCAAACCCAACTCAGTATTAGAAAACGAGATTATACCATAGTTTATGAAAATAGCATATAATTGGCTTAAGCAATATATAGATTTGCCCGAAGATATAGAGGAGATTGGAGCCGTGTTGACCCAAACCGGGCTTGAGGTAGAAGGCATAGAAGAGTACCACCAGGTAGAAGGTGGACTGACGGGGTTGGTTGTAGGCGAGGTATTGACTTGCGCCAAGCACCCCAATGCTGATAAACTAAGTATTACGACTGTAGACGTAGGGCAAGGCCGACCTTACCCTATTGTATGTGGGGCGCCTAATGTGGCGGCTGGACAAAAAGTGATTGTGGCTTTGCCCAAAACTACGCTATACCCTACCAGTGGTGACTCATTTCAGATAAAGAAAAGTAAAGTAAGAGGCGAAGTATCAGAAGGGATGATTTGTGCCGAAGACGAAATAGGCTTAGGCACAGCACACGACGGTATTATGGTGCTTGACACCGACTTGCCCAACGGTACTCCTGCTGCCAAGGCTTTGGGAATGGAGACCGAGTATGTTTTTGAAATTGGACTTACCCCTAACCGGGTAGACGGAGCTTCGCACATTGGTACAGCACGTGACCTTAAGGCGGCGTTTGATCGTGCCATGTGTACGCCTTCAATAGAAGACTTTAAGGTAGACAGCCCAACCAATCCGGTAGAAGTGGTAGTAGAAAACACTGAGGCTTGCCCTCGTTATGCCGGGGTTACTCTATCAGGAGTAAAAGTAGCCGAATCACCCGGCTGGCTCCAACACCGATTGAAATCTATTGGCTTGTCGCCGATTAACAATATTGTAGACATTACCAACTTTGTGCTCCACGAAACTGGGCAACCATTGCACGCTTTCGACCTTGCCGAAGTTACTGGCAATAAGGTAATTGTAAAAACTTTGCCAGCAGGCACTCCTTTTATTACGCTTGACGAAACTGAGCGTAAGTTGTCGGACAAAGATTTGATGATTTGTGATGGTGAGGGCAAAGGTATGTGTATTGCCGGGGTGTTTGGAGGCATCAAATCGGGCGTAAAAGAAAGTACTACAGACATTTTTCTTGAAAGTGCTTATTTTGCTCCTGCTTATGTACGTCGTACCTCACAAAAACATACGCTCAAAACCGATGCAGCTTTTCGTTTCGAAAGGGGGGTAGATCCTAACGCGACCATTTATGCCCTGAAACGAGCCGCGTTGTTGATCAAAGAGATAGCAGGCGGTACTATTTCGTCTGAGATTGTAGACATTTACCCTGAGCCTATAGGCAACTTTGAGGTAAAGGTAAAGTATGCCCATATAGACCGCTTGATTGGTAAAAAACTGGACAAGGCGCAGATCAAAACTATTTTGAACAACCTTGACATTGAGTTAACCCAAGAAACCGAGGAAGGTTTTGTAGCCATTGTGCCTCCTTACCGCATAGATGTACAGCGTGAGGCGGATGTAATTGAAGAAATTTTGCGTATTTATGGCTACAACAACATAGAAATTTCGGAGTTTTTAGGGGCAGAGTCGCTTGCCAATTTCCCGGCAATAGAGAGCAACAAACTACAGCAAAATATTACGCAAACACTTGCCGCGAATGGTTTTAGTGAGATTATCAACAATTCATTGACCAAGCCTGCCTACGCAGCCGCAGTAGATCAGTTGAATGCTGAAAACGATGTGGTCATTTTGAATAAACTGAGCGAAGAGCTGGAAGTAATGCGTCAAACGTTGCTTTTTTCGGGCTTGGAGGTCATCAACCATAACATTAACCGCAAGCAAAAAGACCTGAAGTTGTTTGAGTTTGGTAAAATATACCATAAAACCGATGGACAATACCAGGAAGCCCGCCAAATGAGTGTGTTTGTAACGGGTAACGAGCAGGCTGAGTCTTGGATGGCAGTCAGCAAACAAAGTCAGTTTCATTCGCTTGCCACCGCCATTGCCTGGGTTTGCCAGAAGTTTGGCTTGACCAACGTAGAAAACGAAAATATAGAAAGCAACATTTTTAGCTTTGGAGTAAATTATACTTATAAAAATAAGGTGATTGCCCAGGCAGGAATGGTCAGCGATAAAATATTGCAAATGAATTCTATAGAGCAAGATGTTTTCTATGCTGAAATCTATTGGGAACAATTGCTTAAGTTTTATCAGGATAAAGTCTCTTTTGAAGAAATTCCTAAGTTTCCGGAGGTACAAAGAGATTTGTCGTTGGTGCTTGATGAAGGAGTAAGCTTTCAGGAGATCAAAAAAATTGCCGAAAAAACCGAGCGCAACTTGCTCAAATCGGTCAATGTGTTTGACGTATATGTAGGCAAGAGTATTCCAGAGGGCAAAAAAGCGTATGCCTTGCGCTTTATCTTGCAAGACAATAAGAAGACATTGAACGATAAGGCCATTGACAAAACAATGAAAAAACTACGGGGCGCCTTTGAACACCAATTGGCGGCTGTAATAAGAGAGTAGAGGCAAGGTTCGGATCTCAAGATACTGCCAGGTGAGGCTAAAAGCTACGGGTGTTTTCTACCTGTAGCTTTGCTGCTTGCCACCTGCCAATTAACAAAAGCTTGAAACTATCTTTTATGGAATGGTATCAAAATAAATTTATATTTTTAAGTGTTCTCTCCTTATATCGGGGCTTACAGCTTTGTTGGACATACTTCGTTAAAATTTAGTCTGTAAGTGATCTTTCATAGCTTTGGCTATGCTTCCGTCGTGCAAGTTGGCTCAATATTTACTGGATATTGCCCTGCCTCGCCTGACCAAAAAATATTTTCTTAAACTATAGACCTTTATTTTTCCACCATTCCTATGGAAGAACAAGAACTTAAAAAACGCTTGGATTTGTTCGAGCGAAAAATGCAAAAACTGATTGTAAAAACCACTACCCTCAAAAAAGAAATGGAGCGGGTAGTGGAAGAAAACATCAATTTAAAGGCCATTGTAAGGAAGCAAAAAGAAGAACTGGATAATTTTCAAAATCAAGAAAATTTCACTAAACTTGTTGCCTCAATATTGACTGGTACAGAAGATACCAATGGATTGAAAAAAAGGCTGGATGAGTATATTGAAGAGATTGATAAGTGCATAGCGCTTATGAGTCGCTAGATGGATAGAGATAATAAGCTAATTTGAAAATAAAACAATACTTTCACTTTACACAGGTTTGTACCTAAATGTAGGTGAGGTATGGTGACTATATATAAACTTATTTAATCAATAAATTTAAATGTTTCATGAAGCAATCGCTTTCTATAAAACTTAAACTGGCAGATAGGGACTACCCCATGCAAACTGACAGTGACACAGAAAGTAGACTGCGCATGGCAGCTAAAATGATCAACGAAAAAGTAAAGGCATATCGCAAAGAGTTTGGCATTGACAATCGGCAAGACCTGCTGGCAATGGTAGCACTTGATTATGCAGTTGAGAGTTTAACGCTTAATGAAGAAAGCGAGGATATGGACAATTTGGTCACCAAAAAGATAGATTTTTGGAGTAGCCTCATAGACTCTACATTAAATTCCGATTAACGTTTACATAAGAAACACCATACACTTGCGCCAAACAAAGGCAGAAGTGTCTCAAATACCTTTTTATTTTTAGCCCTCTTTCTACCTCCCTTCACCCTACTCCTTAGGTGATGTACTTACAGGTGTTGTTTTATACAAATACCTTGTGTATCATCCCTACAGTCCCCTTCTTGCCCCAATCCTGGTAAATATTGTGATATTTAAACGGACGTTTCATCTATCAATCTTTAAACAGATAAATATATATGACAATCATTTACGTAATCATTACGGCTATTATTTCTATACCAATTGGTATAGGAATAGATAGAACCTTGCTAAAAAAGACCCTGAAAATAAAAGAAGAAGAAAGTGTAGACAAGTCTCAACTCATTATTAAGCAAGCCAATCTTGCTGCTGATGAGGTCAAACAAAAAGCGGAAGGAGTGCTTAAAGAAGCCGAAAGCAACAAAAAAGATAAAATACTGGAAGCTAAAGAACACTTTTTGAAACTGAAAGCAGACTTTGAAGATGAGGCTAATCGCAAAAAGAATCAGATCATTAGCAATGAGCAAAAAATAAAGCAACGTGAACAAAACGTGGCAAAGCTCATGGAGCAAAACAAGCGTAAAAATGGGGAGCTTGACAAGATCAAGGAAAGTTTGATGGAACAAACGGAGGTGATTGCAGAAAAGCGCAAAGAAGCCGACAAAATGCTTCAGTCTCAGGTAGAACAACTGGAAAAGATTGCCGGGCTTACCGCCGAAGAAGCACGCGAACAATTGATGGAAGCCTTGAAAAGTGAGGCGCAAAGCAGGGCATCTTCTCAGATAAGAGATATTTTAGAGGAGGCTAAACTAACCGCCACCAAAGACGCCAAAAAGGTAGTAATTGAAACGATTCAGCGTACTGCCACTGAGCACGCTATAGAAAATTGTGTGTCTATTTTTCATATTGACAGCGACGATATCAAGGGTAAAATTATTGGGCGTGAAGGACGCAACATTCGCACGCTGGAGTCTGCCACTGGGGTAGAGATTATTGTAGATGATACGCCTGAGGCCATCATTATTTCGGGCTTTGACCCAGTACGCCGTGAGGTAGCGCGCTTGTCGCTGCAGCGTTTGGTACAAGATGGACGCATTCACCCGGCACGCATCGAAGAGATTGTAGCAAAGACTACTAAAAATATTGAAGAAGAAATTATTGAAATTGGCGAACGTACAGTCATTGACTTAGGTATTCACGGGTTGCACCCTGAACTTATCAAGTTGGTAGGGCGTATGCGTTTTCGTTCGTCTTATGGACAAAACCTATTACAACACTCGCGCGAGGTAGCAAAAATTGCTTCTACCATGTGTGCCGAGCTGGGCTTAAACGCCAAGCTTGCCAAGCGCGCTGGTTTGCTGCACGATATAGGCAAGGTATACCCCGATGAGTCGGAGATTCCTCACGCTATTTTGGGAATGGAGCTTGCCAAAAAATACAAAGAACATCCTGAGGTTTGTAATGCCATTGGTGCTCACCACGATGAGATTGAAATGACTTCATTGATTTCTCCTATCATTCAGGCATCTGATGCTATTTCGGGTTCTCGTCCAGGGGCACGTCGCGAGGTGATGGAGTCTTACATTAAACGTTTGAAAGAGCTTGAATCACTTGCTTTGTCGTTTGACGGGGTAAACAAGTGTTATGCGATTCAGGCAGGTAGAGAGCTACGCGTAATTGTAGACGCAGAAAGTGTAAACGATGAACGCGCCAGCATCTTGTCTTATGATATTTCGCAAAAAATAGAAAAAGACATGCAGTACCCAGGGCAAATAAAGATTACCGTAATCAGAGAAATGCGCGCGGTAAGTTATGCTAAGTAGTACTGATAGTAAATTATATGATCACAAAAAAAGCCGGGCATATCGTCCGGCTTTTTTTGTGGTAACCGGGTTATGGTTCATTTTTTTGCTCGGTTGGTTGGGAGGCGCTCTATGGTGGTCGTTTCAGCATTATAACACCGTAACATTATGGGTAGCCCAGGTGCTTGGCAAAACCCAGCAAATAGACACCCTTCGAACCCAATACTTTACTCCTGCCGTATTTATCAGTTTTCAAATACTTGGCTGGTTGCTTTTTGTAATGTGGGGTTTAGCGTATTGCGGGCGATCTTGGGTAACATTGCTTTTATTACGCTTCTTGTCACTTGTCAAAACAACCCTTGCTTTTTCTTTACACAGTTTTATCACTTGTTCGCTTTCGCAAAAAATTATATTAATAGCTACCTTGTGCGGTGTTTTGGCAAGCCGCCTTTACTACGCCACAGTTTTTACCCTCCAATACGACGAAGCTTTTACTTATATTCATCTGGTACACAAAGGGGTATTGGTAGCAGCCATTTATTATCCAGGCCCTAACAACCACGTTTTTTTTTCTGAAATAGCCGCATTGCTTCACCTTTTTTTGCCTACCCTTGTTGCCCTTCGGCTGCCTTCTATCATTGCCAGCCTTGCGGTTTGGTATTTGGCATGGCAATGGCTGCATCGCTACACCCGTTTCGAGTGGGCTTGGTTGCTTGCCACCTTGGGCACGTTTTTGCCCCTGGTGAGCGTATACAGCGTAATGGGGCGAGGCTATAGTATGCAATTGTTGTTTATTTTATTGGCTTTTCGGGTTGGGCTTGCCGCTAACTATCGTGCCCAGCAGCGACTGGTGTTCATTGTGAGTAGTGTATTGGGTTTTTATACCATTCCTGTTTTTTTGTATCCATTTGCCACATTACTTGTATGCCAAAGCATGAAGCTATGGCGGCAAGATAAAAAGTTGTTGAAACGCTGGGCAATCGACCTATGTATTGTGGCAGGGCTTACTTGCCTGTTATATAGCCCCATTGTACTAGCAAACGGGGCTGCTGCCTTGGTAGGCAATGGTTGGGTCAAACCTTTGAGTTTAGCCACCTGGGGGCAGCAATTCCCGGCTTATTTGGCAGCCTGGGGCAATGCTTTGTTTGGTAACCCTTGGGGGCAATGGTTGGGCTTAGTGTGTGGGCTTGGTGTGCTACTCATTTTTATATTTCGCCGCAAGGCAGGCAAATTTGCTTTATTTTGTGTGGTAATTCCTCTGTTGATGATTGCCCTGCAAAGGGTGCTTCCCCCTCAGCGGGTTTGGTTATGGCTTTGGTTGCCACTGGTATACACCATTGCTTTGCTCTTGGGTAAGTCTATACCCCGGCTAAAAAGCTACCTCATCAGTGTATTGTTGGGTGGCATTTGCTTATTTTTTGTCATACACACGAGCTACTTATTTGCTCAAATGCCCACTAAAAACTACCCTTACATTCGAGTTGCCAAAAAAATAACGTCAATGCCTGCTCTTCAGCGAGTATTTGTACAACATGATACCTATGGGGTATATTTGCAATATATGTGCTTGCATGTTGCCCAAGAACACTCCCTTGACACAAGGCGAAATCCTCAGGTAAAATATGATTGGTTGATTGTTAAAAAACCTTTAGGCAGAAAGTTGCCAGAGAGGAGGTATCAAGTGTTTTTGGAGAATGAGGAGGTAGTGGTGTATCAACGTTTTGAATAAATTTATTTTTTTACTGCTGTAGCGGTAATTATCATTTATTTTAAATCCTTTTACTTTATTTTTGAGCAAAATCATTCATTTTTACTGTTATAACGGTAAATATTGCTTGTTTTACAGTACTTCATTTTGTTTTCGAGTAAAAATATTTATTTTTACTGCTATGGCGGCAAAAAACAATTTACATGACATTATTTTGTTTCATAGAAAACAAGCCGGATTGAGCAGAAATCAATTAGCGGAGCTGGCAGGAGTGGGCAAAACGGTGATATATGACTTGGAAAAAGGAAAAAAAACAGTCAAATGGTCTACCATTACCAGTATTCTGCACACCCTCAATATCACTATTAACTTTGAAAGCCCATTGATGGAAAAATATGAAAAAAGCCTTGGTGAAAATACATGATGTAGAAGCAGGTACGCTTACAGAGGTTACAACTCAACATTACACCTTTCAATACTTAAACGGGTATAAAGGTGCACCAGTATCGCTTACCATGCCCATACAAGATGAAGCTTATGAGTACGCCTCTTTCCCTTCTTTTTTTGAGGGATTATTGCCAGAAGGCATTCAGCTTTTGGGGCTGCTAAAAGCGCATAAAATAGATAAAAAGGATTATTTCGAACAATTACTGGCAGCTGGTTCAGACTTAGTAGGGGCTGTTACAGTAGAAAAGATAAATACCCATGGTTCATAAATGCCCTATTAGCTATCAACTGAGCCAAACCAGGTATAGCAAACCAGGTCTGGCAAAGCTTTCTGCAAAGTTAACAGACTTAAAAGACCTGCCTTTTACAGCACAAGAACAAAGGCAAGAAGCTGCTGCAATAGCTACCAAAATGTCTATACAAGGTGTGCAACCAAAGCTAAGTGCAAAATTAGCCATTGCTAAACAAGCATTTGAGGTAGTAGATAACGGAGGAACGTTTATTATTAAGCCTCAAAACGACCTTTATAAAGAGGTGCCAGAAAATGAAGATGTGACAATGAAAATGGCGCAGGCTTTTGGTATTGAGGTACCACTCACCGGGCTGGTTTACTCAAAAGATGGTAGCTTAAGCTACTTTATCAAGCGGTTTGATAGGTATGGAAAAAACAAAAAATACCATCAGGAAGACTTTGCCCAACTTACTGGTAATACACGAGATACTAAGTACAAATGGTCTATGGAGAAGTTGATTCCTGTGATAGAAAAGTACTGCACGTTTCCGGTACTTGAAAAAAGAAAATTGTTTCGCAGGGTATTGTTTTGCTTTCTTACAGGGAATGAAGATATGCATCTCAAAAACTTTAGCCTGATTACCAAAGCAGATAGTATCACGTTGAGCCCCGCGTATGATTTGCTTAACTCAACCATTGCTATGGGCAAAGCTGTAGAAGAAACGGCGCTCCCTCTTGCGGGGAAAAAAAGTAAATTTAAAAAAGATCACTTCTTTAAGTACTATGCTCAAGACAAGTTACAGTTAGCAGAGAAAACAATCGTAGCAGAGCACCAACATATGGTAGATAAAAAAAAGGAGTTAGAGCATTGGATTAATATTTCTTTTTTATCTGAAGAGATGAAGGAACAATATCTTCATTTAATGGAAAATAGGTATAAAAGATTAATTTAAAAGGCTACCAATCAATAGTCCACAGCGGATTCGAGTAAATGTTTACCCTATTAATCCTTGTAAACCGACCTTAAGGAGCTCAGTTAATCAATGGTTTACATTGAGTTTATTTACTTGCTTTATTTTTTAAAGGGTTTCAGTTTTACACCTAAACACGTGATTAAATAGTTTTTAAACTTATAATCATTTGATGATCAGTAATCAACTCTGACTAAAATCACTGCGGAGTATTGACCAACAAAACCGACAAGTAATTGATGTCCTCCTATTTCTATAAAACTAAGTGTGGGCTTTTTTTTGAAAAAAAGTATAACTATGTCACAACGAACCCAATTTGAAAATACCTGTCAACAACTGGTAGGCAAAACTCTAGGCAAGGTAGAGTACGAGGAAATTGCTTACGATCAGTCAAACCAAATAACCCCTGCCCAACCTTATTATACTACTCGCCTAGCAAATGTACACTCGCTCGACTATGCGGTATGGCTACATACTACCCAACAAGATAAAATAGAGATTACTTGGGATGCTTCGTTTTATCCTTATGGAATAGGGGTAAAGATCAATCAAGCTCCTTCAACTAATGATAGCCAAAAATGGGATGTGTCTGCTCATCAACTATGGAAAGATTGCCTTCACGGTACCATCCAACAAGTAAAATTGATTTGGGAACAGGTCAGCGGCAATTCATACCCACAAACACTTATTATCACATTTGCTAACGAACAACAAATACTGATTGGTGCCGCTCAGTTTCTCAATAGCCACGACCAAAAAGTATTTGGAATGTCAGATAATCTCATCGTGACCAATGACGTTGCCTTGGCAAAAACCATTAATATGATTTCACAAATTTAAGGCAGGTACTACTAAATCACTTCAACCTTGTCAGCTTTTCCTCCCAATAACCAATTGCCTTTGCATAAAAGCCTTTTGCGGCCAACCTGGTCTGGCTTGAATATCTTAAAAACTCAATGACTGCTGCTATTTGTGCCCGGTTCAGTCTTGTATGTTGTTTTATTTTGTAATCGGCATCAGCCCTACTCAAAGCATCTTCGGCAGACGAGAAAACCATAGAAGCTTTCAAACTCTTATCTTGATATTGTCTTCGTTCAGGCTGAGGATCATGTAGGCTGGCAGGTAATAATGAAAACCAGCCGGCTCTAAAAAATCAGCGAAGTAGAACATTCGTGCATTTGCTGAGGGGTGAGATCGTAACGGTCAAGCACGCGGTCGAGCCTTTGTTCTTCTTCGGTAGGATCGCTGTATTCATCGCGGGCACGCGCCGAATAAATACCAAAATGATTGTGAGGTTTATTGACAGAAGCAAATGCCTCTTTGATTTGTTGAATCAAAGCAGTATTGGTAGTTCCTTTCTTCATTTTTTAACTGAGACTTTTTAATAAACCAACAAGATTTGTATTTTTAGAGGTACATTTCGCTGCATACTATGAACCATTATAAGATCAAACTCAAGTATATTTTACCCACTTTTTTTGTGTATAGTCATAGTTCAAATTCGGCTAATTAAGTTAAATATAGTTATTTTCTGAAATATTATTCCAATCAAAAGTAAACCTGTAGGTTGATACAATGAAAATAGTTAGTATATTTGCACAACAATTATATTCCTTTGTCTATCAAATAGATGACGGTAGTTATAACACAGATGAATATGACAGATTGATGGGGTTATGGACTGATGTTGATTACTTAAGAAGCTATGCAAAAGAAAATAACATCCTAGATATAAATAAATTTGTACTTGATAGACTAGAGGATGCAGAAGAAGTACAAGACTTACTAGAAGAACTTACCACTCAACACAATCCATTAGAGTATTATTTTACCCCTCTGTATGATCATGAAACTAGGGTTAAAATTCTTTCTTTACAAAAAGGCAAAATCAACCAAAATAAATTAAGGTTATATGCCATTAAAATAGATGATAACTGTTTTGTAATTACTGGAGGAGCAATAAAAATGTCA
>NZ_AAWS01000092.1 GCF_000169175.1 Microscilla marina ATCC 23134 | reverse complement strand
TTTTTTAAGCAAAGGTTGTTTACATCTACCACCGACAACTACCTGCTCACTTTTACTCATTCTTTGCTGTGCGAAAAAAACCAACCCCTTGCCCAGGTAAGTTGCCAGACGGGGTATTCTCAAAAACACTTCATTCAATTGTATAAAAAAATAGCGGGCATTTCTCCCAAAAAACACCAACGTCTGCATCGGGTAAACCGCGCCATTGAATTGCTGCAGCGCAAAGCCCAATTTTCGTACACTGATATTGCCCACCTGTGTCATTTTTACGACCAGGCACACTTCATTAATGAGTTTCGCTATTTTACTGGGTTGAGCCCCAGCCAATACCTAAGTCTGCCCTTGAGTTATCCGCACGTCATTACTTATTCGGCGTAAGCCAGGAGGTAAATTTTTTCCAATACAATGGCTTTCTATTTTGGTAATCTTGTAAAAAATCAAAACCTTATGAAAAAGATTGTATACCATATTGCCAGCTCGATAGATGGCTACATTGCTACCCCAAACGGAGGTGTTGAACGTTTTTTGATGCAGGGAGCCCACGCTGACGAGTTTCAACAATCGCTGAACGGGTATGACACAGTACTCATGGGCAGAAAAACCTACGAATTTGGCTTTCAGTATGGCATCAAGCCGGGGGAGCCTGCTTATCCGGGATTGCACCATGTCATTGTATCTGGTACCCTACAGTTTGACAGCAACCAGCAAGTGCAACTGGTCAATGATCAGGCAGTAGAATACATTACCCATTTAAAAAAGCAAACAGGAAAATCAATTTGGCTTTGTGGTGGAGGGCATTTGGCGGGTTTGCTGGCGCAGCATCAACTGATAGATGAGGTAATACTTAAGGTAAACCCCATAGTGCTGGGGCAAGGCATTCCGCTGTTTGCAGGCCTAAGCTCGCCCTTGACACTGCAGACAGCCCAACATAAACAATACAAAAACGGGGTTTTGCTGCTTAAATATGAGGTGATAAAGTCGATAGACAGCTGACGCTTTATTAAGATGCCAGCGGAGCATTTACCAAGTTTGAGCCATTGCCAAACCAAAAACCATTGAAATAATATGATGAAAAACCTACTCTTATTTTTATGCTTGTGGGCTTGTGCCTCTAAGCAATCGCAAACCAAACAAGCCTCCTCCAGCAAATTACCCAAGCTCAAGATTAGGTACATTGCCAATATGGGAGTGTTTTTGCACTCGACCAACGCACAAGGGGAAAGTAAAAAGGTATTGATAGACGCACTTCATCAAAAATACCGCCCCACTTATTTATACCCTGACGCTGCCCTTACCCGGCAAATGACCCAAGGCATTTCTCCTTTCGACAAGGTAAACCTGGCATTGGTGACCCATATTCACGCCGATCACTTTGGGGCTTCGGTGTGCGCCCGCCAACTCCGGCAAAACCCAGCTACCCAATTGGTAGGTTCGGGGCAAATACGCGATAGTTTGCAAAAAA
Organism: Microscilla marina ATCC 23134; assembly: GCF_000169175.1. Classification (NCBI taxonomy): domain Bacteria; kingdom Pseudomonadati; phylum Bacteroidota; class Cytophagia; order Cytophagales; family Microscillaceae; genus Microscilla; species Microscilla marina. The sequence continues at coordinate 12,602 of NZ_AAWS01000092.1, read as the reverse complement.
CCAACCTTTACCCTCAGATAAAAAACCAAATAAAAGTAGCTACCAAAGCCGAAAGCCTGACACTTAACCAGGTTCCCATCAAAATACTCCCCATTGCTCATACCTGGGCACGTCGTCATGGTTGGGTTAAAAACTTTGGCTATATCGTTGACCTCTACGGTAAAAAAGTACTACACGTAGGCGATGCCGAACTATCAGAAGACCTATTCAAAGCGTTGGCGTTGCACCAAGAACGCATAGACGTGGCCATATTGCCTCTTTGGTTTGTCAATTCGCCCCAAGGCAAAAAATTGGTGAAAAAATACATTCGCCCCAAAAACATCATTGCTACCCACATATCGGTAGGCAACGAAGCTCAGGCTTTTCGACAAGTAAAAAAGTATTTCCCTACAGCCATTGTTTTTACTAAATCGGGCGAAGAGTGGACGCTTTTGTAAAGAAGGTTTTTTATTAAGTTTTATTGGCGGGGCGACCACAAGGGTATGTACCTACGTGTGGATTATTGGTGAAATAAAGGGCGACCACAAGGGTGCGCCCCTACATGTGGATCATTGGTGAAACAAAGGGCGATTACAAGGGTATGTACCTACGTGTGGATCATTGGTGAAATAAAGGGCGACCACAAGGGTGCGCCCCTACATGTGGATCATTGGTGAAATAAAGGGCGATTACAAGGGTATGTACCTACGTGTGGATTATTGGTGAAATAAAGGGCGACCACAAGGGTGCGCCCCTACATGTGGGTCATTGGTGAAATAAAGGGCGACCACAAGGGTGCGCCCCTACATGTGGATCATTGGTGAAACAAAGGGCGATTACAAGGGTATGTACCTACGTGTGGATCATTGGTGAAATAAAGGGCGACCACAAGGGTGCGCCCCTACATGTGGATCATTGGTGAAACAAAGGGCGATTACAAGGGTATGTACCTACGTGTGGATCATTGGTGAAATAAAGGGCGACCACAAGGGTGCGCCCCTACATGTGGATCATTGGTGAAATAAAGGGCGATTACAAGGGTATGTACCTACGTGTGGATTATTGGTGAAACAAAGGGCGACCACAAGGGTGCGCCCCTACATGTGGATCATTGGTGAAATAAAGGGCGACCACAAGGGTGCGCCCCTACATGTGGGTCATTGGTGAAATAAAGGGCGACCACAAGGGTGCGCCCCTACATGTGGATTATTGGTGAAATAAAGGGCGACCACAAGGGTGCGCCCCTACATGTGGATTATTGGTGAAATAAAGGGCTTTATGCTCATTCGTAATTGAAAAACTCGTAATTCTCAAATTCGTAATTAATAAGCCGATTCTTTCTTGATATGAAAACGATGGTAAGCCCCATTCTTAAAAAAATAGCCAGGGTGTGATTTCCAGAGCACCGCCGCGTCTGCTGTACGAAAACTCAACTTAGGCCAAGTGCTATTGTTAATCGTTTTGGGGTAACCGGGATCTATTCTGTTTTTGGCAAAGTCATAACGAATGTATTGATTTCCTCTAAAAAAATACACTTTGCCATTGGGGTAAGGCAAAACCGCATCTACTCGTCTAAACATCCTTGAGCCTCCCCAATACCTTTGGGTATTTTTAGGATAGCCAGGGTCTACTTTGTTGGTGCGCACGTCATAGCGTACATATTGAGTCCCGCTAAACAAATACACCTTGTTGTTGCCCTTCCAATAAAAAGCTGCCTCTACCATGCTAAAAGGAAGCCCTCGCCAATATTTACGGGTAGAGCGAGCGGGTCCCACACGGCGCGTTTTACCGTCCCAACGGGCATACTGCGTTCCGCTAAACAAGTATACAATATTGCCGGGGTAATAAGTGGCCGCGTCTACCTTACGAAAAGGAAAACCTTTCCAGCCTTTGCGAATAAGGGTCGGTGATAACCGGGTGCTCCCTCCACTGTTGCCTACGTTGCCCCCTCCGTTACTGCCCCCACTGCCTCCAGTAGTACCACTGGTAGTCACTCGAGAAAAGTTTTGCACCCAATAGTGGCGCCATTTGTTTTTGAGTCCTGGTTTGTAGTAGTAGCCCACCCCCAGGCTTTTGCTCCCCTTGCTCAAGATATTTCTTTTGTGTCCGGGGCTGTTCATCCACTGGCGCATAGTGCCCGCGGGTGTGCTCCCTCCTACGGCTATATTTTCGGCGCTGCCAGAGCCAAATTTTCTAATACGGGTAAAGGTAGCACATACTTTTTGCCCGCCCCGGTCATAAGAGGCATGGTCAAAATAATTGTCGTGTGCCATGTCGGCAGCATGGTAACGCGCTGCCCTTGCCATTTTTGTGTTCCAGGTAAGCGGTTGCAAGCCTCGTTTTTTACGTTCTACGTTTACCAGTCGCAACACTTCTTTTTCGTGAGCTCCGTTTACTGGTGCTACATATTCATTGCCTTTAGCACATCCCCGAAAGGGCTGCGCCTGCAGCGAGGAGGTGAGCAACACCAGTAAAATCAAAGGAAGCGACCTGGATAAGGGAATACTCAATTGTTTGGTTTTCATCATCATGTAAATATTGGTTATTTTCTGAGTGTAAGTAGTTGCAAGCTACCGGATGGTAATGTATACATAAGCCTGCTTGTCATGCTTTAGGTTTTCGCTCAATGCACTTATTTGGCATGGTATACGGGTACATTTAAGGTTTGAGTTTTTAACGAAAGTTTGAGCCAAAAGTGCCAGTGTTCGTTTTTATTTTTGAAAAAAGGACAGGAAGGTATCATTGGACAGGCAGGAGATAAACCAACGCAAATACTATAACAATAGTCCATAGTATTTAGTCGATAGTCGATAGCTGATTCGAGTAAATGTTCACCTTGTTAAATGCTGTAAACCAGTATTTTATATGAAGATTGCGTACTCACTTTATTTTCAAAAGTGTTTCGGTTTTACGCCTAAACACCCAATTAAATAGTTTTTAAATTCATAAATAACTGATAACCAGCAAACAACTTTGACTAAAATCACTGCGGAGTATTGCTATAAATGTTTCGCCAAAATTACAATTTTCTAAAAAAGCGTTTAATTTTGCACCCTGTTTTAAAAAAGGGCTACAAAACAAAAGCATTTGGGCTTATACACAGGCAATTGTTTTGTAACACCAAAACCAATCAAAAAAGATAGCGGCGATATGGATATGAAGAAACTGACCAGAATGTTTGTACTGATTCTGGCTATTTGGGGAATCAACTACTCTGCACAAGCACAAAAAAAAGAGGAGTTGGGTTTTAGGGTAAAGGCATCTAAACAAGCAGTAGTCGGAGCCAAAAAAGTAAATTTCACCATCAAAGTAGTGAACAAAGAAGGAAAACTCGCTACCAAGTTAGACAAACCACTCTCATTTACCATTGCCCAAAAAGACACCATGCTTACTTTTAAAGAAGGGGTGTTTGTGTACACGGCAAAAATTGACAAATCGCAAAACATCACTTTTACTTATAACGACACCCACGTATCTACCACGCGTCGGGTCAAGTTTTTTCCTACCTGGCTGAGCATATTACCTGCCCTGCTTGCTATTGCTTTTGCGCTCATCTTTCGTGAGGTAATTGTGTCTATTTTTACCGGAATATTTTTGGGTGCCTGGATATTGAGCGGCTTTGGCATTGGCAATTTGATCCCGGCAGTACTTACCGTACTGGATACTTACTTGCTCAAGGCACTTAACAACGGTTCACACATTTCTATTATCCTGTTTACAATGGCAATTGGGGGAATTGTGGCCATTGTATCGCAAAACGGAGGAATGGCCGGCGTGGTGCAAATATTGTCACGCCTGGCAAACTCTGCCCGAAATACCCAACTCGTTACCTGGCTGTTGGGGCTTGCCATTTTCTTCGACGACTATGCCAACACCTTGATTGTGGGCAACACTATGCGTCCTATTACCGATCGTTTTCGTATTTCACGAGAAAAGCTTGCCTACATTGTCGACAGTACATCGGCACCTGTAGCTGCGGTGGCTTTTGTTACTACCTGGATTGGGGCGGAGCTTTCGCAAATCCAAGACGCAGTAACCGGCATTAACAAAACGGCTCCCAAAGGCTGGCTCATCAACGAAGGGGCTTATTCTATTTTCTTACAATCGCTTGAGTTTTCTTTTTACCCTATTCTTGCGGTGCTGTTTATGCTTATTTTGTTGTATAGCCGCCGCGACTTTGGCCCTATGTATAAAGCCGAAATGCGCGCCCGGCAAACAGGCGAAGTAAATAAAGGAGAAGCACCCACCGGAGAAGCCGACACCAGTGAGTTTGAGCCAGTAAAAAAAGATTATTTGAAATGGTACAATGCCTTGATACCTATCATGGTAGTGATATTAGGCACCATTGTGGGGTTGGTATATACCGGAATGGATGCCGCCGCACAAAAGCTACATACCAGCAATGTATGGATGAACCTAGCCCGCCTTAACGATGGCGTCGAGCCTTCTTTTATTCGTAAAGTAGGAATGGTTTTAGGAATGGCAGACTCTTATGTTACCTTGCTGTGGGCGTCGTTGCTGGGGCTGATTACCGCCATATTGCTCACGGTGTCGCAACGCATTATGAGTTTACAAAAAACTATGGATGCCATGGTGATGGGTTTCAAAACAGTGTTGCCCCCAGTGCTTATTTTATTGTTTGCCTGGGCACTTGCCAAAGTAAACGCTGACCTGGGCACGGGTGATTACTTGTCTAATTTTTTGCTTGACGTAAAAATGTCGGCCTATTGGCTGCCCGTCATTACTTTTATTCTTGCTGCCATAGTCGCATTCTCGACTGGTTCCAGTTGGGGCACCATGGCCATTTTATATCCTTTGATTTTACCTGCGGTATGGACTGCCGCCCAAAGTGGCAAGATTCCACCTGCCGAGGCTATGACTATTTTCTACCACGTAACATCAGTAGTGCTTGCGGGCTCAGTATTTGGCGACCACTGCTCCCCCATTTCAGACACTACTATTTTGAGTTCGCTGGCGTCGGGTTGCAACCACATAGAGCACGTGCGCACTCAATTGCCTTATGCGCTTACGGTGGCAAGTGTAAGTATTTTGGCTTCGTCGGTATTTTTTGTGGCTGGTTTGCCCTGGTATATTGTGTACCCAGTGTGTATAGGGATGCTCATCGCCGTGGTGAAGTTTGTAGGTAAACCCGTACCCGAACCCGAAGGGATGGCTTAGTAATTACGCTACTTGAATTTATTCATTCCCCATGTTTGCTTTTTAAAGTAAATTTGGGGATTTTTTGTGTCATACCAAGTCTGATTGAAAACCTATACAAACTCACTTATAGTGGTCTTTTTTGGCAAGACCAAGTTCTTCGCTATCGTTACCCGCTCTCTTGGTCAGCTGCGCTTAAGACCAAGAGGAGGGGATAAGCTTGGTGATGGCTTTTAGATGTAGACATACAAAGAATTTAGTGTAAGGGTAATGACAACGATTTGGTATCGCTTCACTCCACCAATCGTCAATAAAAAGTGGCACAAATACTGGGTTAAAATAATGATTTTTTTCACAAACTGTTTAGGGGCATGGGTGCTTCTTCTTGTACTAACATTAGGCTTACCAGTCCAACTTTTAACAAATTGGCAAGAACTCAAGGCTGGTTCCTAAACTTTCTACCGCAAAATCGTTAAATTAGGCAAGAGACACATCAAGCATATAACACTATGAAAAGAAATTACTTATTCTCATTATTGCTACTATTGGGGTTATTAGGTGGCCATGTGCAGCAAGGGCAAGCACAAATTGGCGACATTATAGGCGCAGCAGGTTCGTTGGGTGACGGCTGTTCTAATGGTTGCAGTGGATTGTCGGGTTGTGGGCAAGGCTGTAACGCCAGCGACCTTTTCTTTTTGACCCAATTTATTGAATGGAACAGTCAATGGATACGCAATCACCGGGGGGCGCCTATTCCGTTGGGGGCAGAGCTGATGTTAGACGCCAGTGCTTTGCCTGTCACTTATGGTGTGTATCGTCCTCGTATTAGGGTAAATTTGGGGCTTTTTTCTACCGATTATCGCTACAGTATCTTGGTGCAGGAAATATTGGGCGAAACTGATATTTATGCCACCCACGACTGGCAAATGTTGGTGTTTAACCCGGTACTTACCGATGTATTTGCCCTGCGTATAGGCATAGGCGCGGTGTACGAAGAACTCTCGCGTAATTTGTATCAAGACCATAACCTGGGGCTTGATTTTTATATGTTCGACCAGGCAGTAAAGTTGGGGGTAGAAGGACGCTATGCTTATCATTTTGGCGAACGCATAGCCCCCAGGGTAGAATTAAACGGCGAGCTTAAATTTCGTTTGCTCAATGCCCAACACGCTAAAATATATGCGGGGCTCAACGCTTTTTACGCCCGCTATTACCAGCAAATCAATATATGGAGCATAGGTGTGGGGCTTAATTTTAGGTTTGAATAATTTTTAATAAAAAAACCGCTCTAAGTATAGAGCGGTTTTTTTATTAAAATCTATCTACTTGCCTGTCCAAATATCATTGGAGGTGTTCACGTCGTAGATCACTCGTTGGGGGTCGAGCTGTATGCGCTTGATCTTGCCAGTGCTATGATGCAAGTAGCGGAACGTATTGCCTTTGAACCAGATTTCTACCGAAAGGTTCACAATTTTTTTAGTCCCATTTTCTTCTTCTATTTCCAAAATTGCAGGCATTACCACTCCACCTTTGTTTTCGATGGTAATGATGACTCCTTGCTTAGGGTCGTTTTTACGGTAAGTTACAGATTTGATGCCTTGGTCGATGGTTTCATTGGTATAAAACCATTTTTTCCAGAACCAATCCAGCTCTTCACCCGCCGCATTTTCTATAGTGTTGAAAAAGTCAATGGGCGTAGGGTGCTTGTATGCCCAACGTTTGATGTAGGTGCGGAAAGCGTAGTCAAAACGCTCTGGACCTAATATTGCCTCACGCAACATATACAGCCCCATCGCAGGTTTATAATAAGCGGTCATGCCTAAACTACCAGAGCTTTTTACGATATCGGGGTAAGTATGGATACTTTCGGCATTGGGCGAACGCAAAGCACCTCCCAACAAAGAACTACCCAACAAAGCAGAACTTTTGTACTCTCCTTTGTTAAAGGCAAGTGTGCTGTAGTGGTTGATGAAGGTATTGAAGCCTTCATCCATCCAGGGATACAAACGCTCGTTGCTGCCTACAATCATAGGAAACCAGTTGTGCCCAAACTCGTGATCGGTTACTCCCCACAGGCTTCCTCTGGTAGCTTTCCAACCACAAAACGACAAACCGGGGTATTCCATCCCTCCCACATTGCTGGCTACATTTACGGCCACTGGGTAAGGGTACTCAAACCACATTTTAGAATAATGCTCTATGCTTTTTTTGGTATATTCGGTAGAACGTGCCCAGGCACTGTTGCCATCGCTCTCTATAGGATACACCGACTGTGCCATAGCTTTGCGTCCACCAGGCAGGTTGATGCGGGCAGCATCCCAGATAAAACTAGTAGATGAACCCCAGGCTACATCACGGCTATTTTTCATTTTAAATTGCCAGGTAATAGTACCGCTCTGCTTGGGACGGGTAGTTTTGGGCTGATTGATTTCTTTATTGCTGATAATAGCCACTGTTTTGTCGCTCTTGGCAGCTTTGTCAAAACGCTTGATTTGCTCTTTGGTCAATACATCTTTAGGGTTTTGCAGTTCGCCCGATGCCACCACAATGTGGTTGTAAGGCACCGTAAGTTTTACATCATAATCGCCGTATTCGCAATAAAACTCACCTGCGCCCAAATAAGGAGCCGTATTCCAACCCCTGATGTCGTCATATACACACATGCGTGGGTACCATTGCGCCATACTATAGATGATCCCGTTTTTAGTTTTTAGCCTACCTGTTCTGTCCATGCCATATTCAGGCACCTTAAATTGAAAATCAATATCTATCGTTATTTTACCCCCTTTAGGCTTTAGGCTTTCGTTTAACCTTATTTGCATGCGGGTATCGCTTACTACATATTTGGCTGCATAGCTTTTGCCACTTGTTTTTACTTTTATGTTGCTTAGTTTATAACCTCCATCAAAATCTCCGGTGTATCTTCCACCACTTAAGGCTACATTTACCGCCCCGCGAGCGTCTTTCTTAAAACGGTTTTGCCCTAGTTGCAACCACAAAAAATCGAGTGCATCAGGGCTGTTGTTAGTATAAGTAATGGTTACATGCCCCTTAAGCTCGTGGGTTTTATCGTTGAGGTTTGCGGTAAGTATATAATCTGCTTTATTTTGCCAATATTCTGCCCCAGGCGCTCCCGAAGCCGATCGGTAAGGATTGCCCTGCCAGTCAACCATAGGCAAAAAGGTATTAAGGTTATTTTGAGCCTGAGCACCCCCCAACACCATAAAAAACATGATCACTGATGTACACCAGTAGGTAAGTTTTTTCATAATTTATTCTAAAAAGTTGATAATAAGATTAATAATTGTAGCCTGAAGCTATTTCAGTGCTAATCTATACAAGTCGTTCGTTTATTCTCAATTATGCAGCAAAAATAATCAATCAGGTATAGATCATTTTGGAAAAAAATGCTTTTTGTCTAATTTTCGTCAAAAAACATTGTTTTGAAAGCTTTTGTTTTTTTCTTATGTTTATTTTTTCGCTTTGATTGATTTTTTAGAGCTTACAGTATGTATTATCAAAAGTTGACACGCGGTTGTTGTATTGTTTCGCTACATTCATTGCAAATATTTTTGTAAAATGACGCTCAACACGGTAATCATCTTTGAACTAACAAATTCATCACTGAATGAAGTGGAGGCTATGCCAACATCCCGCTTGCGGGGCACCCAGAACCCTGTTGAGGCTCTAACAAAAAATCATAACCCACTGAAAACAAGCATACTATGAATTTGTTAGTTGCCTATCGAACAGGGTGTACCTAGAACCTTGTTGAGGCTTCTAAGGGTGACTACCTCATTCAATAATATCACTATTGTTGGCAATTATTTGCCCCTTTAGTCTATAATACACCTTAAAAAACGATTTGAAATAATGAGAACTTATGTACTTTACCACGCCCATTGTACCGATGGTTTTGGCGCTGCTTATGCTGCCTGGAAGATATACGGAGACAAAGCCATTTACTTGCCTGTAAAGTATGACAACCCCATGCCTAAGTTAAAACATCGTTCGGAGGTGTTCATCGTAGATTTTAGCTATCCAAAAGCCGAACTTTTAGAACTGGCAAGCCTCATGCACGAGGTAACCGTGCTTGATCACCACAAAACGGCTAAAGAAGAGCTGGGGGGAATTACTGAAGGCGACGCGCCTAACCTGTCTATTACTTTTGATATGGAAAAAAGCGGGGCAGTACTTGCCTGGGAGCATTTTCACCCGAACGAAGAAATTCCTCCCCTTATTTTGCACATTCAAGACAAGGACTTGTGGAGGTTTGACCTAAAAGATACCAAAAAAGTGATTGCTTCGCTTACTTCTTACTCGATGGATTTTAAGCTTTGGGACAGGTTTGACCTCAATACGCTGATTACCGAGGGGGAAGCTATTTTACGTTACCAAACCCTGACTGTAGACAAGCTTTGTAAAAATGCCCGCATGGTACAAATTCTCGATTATACGGTGCCTTCGGTAAACAGTGGCGTGTTGCAAAGTGAGATTGGCAACCGTTTATGCGAGATTTATTCCGATAGTCCATTTTCGGTGGTACATTTCGAAACAAGCGATAAAACCCGTTACAGCCTGCGCTCAGTGGGCAGCTTTGATGTGTCGCTAGTAGCCAAAGAGTTTGGGGGAGGTGGGCACAAAAATGCCGCAGGGTATATCAAGCGGTAGAGAATGAGGGAGGGGGGAACTGTTCTAGAATGATGAAGGCTCCCTCCCACTACCACAAAGAAAAAAAAGCTAAAAGCTAAAACCCCACTCAAAGAAAAAAATGATCTTACCCCACACTACATTTATCAACCAGGCACCGTTGTTTTTGCAGGTATTGGTTCATTATGATCAAGGTTACCTGGCTCCTTTTGAGTTTGAACTGCCTCCGCTCGAAGAGTTTAGAATTGATTTGGGCAACCAACCCGAAGATGACTATTTGAGCATTGAACTAATGAATAAAGCAGTATTTGAAGAAAAGATACTGCCTCGTCAAGTGCTACGTACACACTATTTGCTTAATCATTGGCAAGTATCGGTGCTGAAAGACCAAGTTGTAGAAGATTGTGAGAGCACTTTTGACTTTAGTCAGGCGATTTACTTTTACGCTAAAGAGGAGGCTTACGGCGAGTTGTCTAATTTTGCCGATTTTGGCATCGAAATCAATGGATTGTTTTATCCTACAATAGAGCACTATTATCAAGCCCAAAAGTTTGATGCCCCCGCCTACTGCGAAAAAATAAGGCTTGCCTCTACCCCCAAAGAAGCCGCCGAACTAGGCAAAACCCGGGAATTGCCCTTGAAAAGCAATTGGGATCAAATAAAATCTGACATTATGTGGCAAGCCGTTCAAGTCAAGTGTAATACCCACCCTAGCATTGCCCAAATCCTGCGCGATACAGGCGATGTATTGCTGATAGAAAATTCACCTTATGACGAATACTGGGGCATTGGCAGGGCTGGCAAAGGGCACAACCACCTGGGCACATTGTTGATGCGGGCACGTAAGCAATTATAGTTTCCAGATACCTTATTTACTGGTTTTATTCACACCAATGCCCCAGCATTTTTTGGTTTAGGAGTACATTTCACAAAAAACATTTGCTCATAAATATTGGGGAGTGGTGAGACCTCTCCCCAATAAAAACCTCAGCCGTTTAGTCTGCCTTGACCAACGAATCGGTTTTGTCGGTCGCGTTTTTTATAAAATCGGATTTGGGCTTGAAAATATCGGCAAACATGCCTGTTTTTTTGCTGCGAAACACTGCCGATGGGTTAACACTCGACCGAAGGTATGCCTCATTGCCTTTGTCAAACGCCTGCACAATGACTGGCGTTGGCTTGCCATTTTTTGTGAGTTTTTTCCCCGAAAGGGTCAACATATATTGAGGGGCTGAGTTGGGCTGAAAGTCATTGGCGAAAGCATCGCTACGTTTGCTGGCTATTGTATTGAGGTAAGCCAATACCAAACTAGAATCTGCCTTGGCACCGTCCATTGTCCACCCTTCTTTGTCTTTTTTGAGGGTAAAACTACTATCAGCGGGGTAATTAAACTCTACCTTGTCTACTTGAGTACTCACAAAGTTGAGCAAGTCTTGATTGCGCCAGTGGTTCAAAGGCTTGTTGAGGCTTGCCACGGTATAGTTGTCAATGGCGTACACCTCGTTTTCGGTAGGCAAACGTACATACACCGTTCCTCCCTTTTCTGCCTTGCCTACCAACAAGCTGGTAAGCTGGCGTCCGTTGGTGCCCAATAAGGTCACGCGGGTGGCCAGCGAATCGGTCAGCTGATAGGTCGCCCATTTACGCTGGCTTTTTGCCACCAGGCGTTGGGGTTTTACATCGCGCAGACCATTGAGCAAGGCAGCAATTTTACCATTTTGGGCAAGTGCCTGCAGCTGTCCTCGTTGCAGCACCCACCCTTGCGCGGTACGACTAAACCTTATTTCCTGGTGTTGCTCTATTTGAGGGTTGAGCACGATTTTTTGTACCAGGGCAGTGTCTATGGCTACTATTTGGCTGCGAAAGGTGCGGCTGCCTTGGTTGGCCTTTACTGCTTTGGTAACTATGTACAGGGCAAATAACCCAATAAATATGGCCGCAAGTAATTTATTGTTATACATTGTTTATTTCTTTTTCTTTTAGTTAAACCGACGCTTCACTCATGCGCATGCGACGAATGGCTTTGCGTTTTTGCACGCGTACGATGCCATAAATGATGACTAGCAAAATGGGAAACAAAAAGTTAAAGTATTTTAGAAAACTTTTGGTTCCTTCACTGATTCCCTGGCGTAATGGGCGAAACTTCACTTGTTTGGTGCGCAAGTCTATCAGCCCGGTATCGTCTGAGAGCCAATCTATCGCATTTGCCATAAAGTTGACATTGTCTTCGTTTACCTGTTGTCCCTGTTGGGCAGCTACGGCAAAGTCGCCATCGCTAAACACCACTATTCTAGACTTGGCTTTCCCTTCCGCTTTGTCTTCCAGGGCAGCCGCCACTACTTGCCGGGGTTCGTTAAAATCAGCTTCCTGCCAGTTGCGCTCCAGCGAAATAGGGGCACTGGCGGGCAATACTCCCGAACGCTCAGAAGTATAAGCAAGCGGGGTAAATTTTTTGGTAGAATCACCATTAAAACTCAAAGGGTTGGCAAACTGAAAAAGTACTGCTTCGAGCCCTTTAGAGGCCGGGTGATCAGCAAACTTGTTGAGCAAAGGAAAGTAAAAAAAGCGTTCTTGTGACTGTACAGTCATATTGCCCACCCGGCGTGGAATGCTCACTTGCCCGCATTGTACATCAATTACGACTTTATTGTCTAGCGTAATCCCTTTTTTTGCCAGCCAAGGCTCCAGTCCGGTGTGTATGGGGGTGAGCGGTACATTCAACTGTTTGGGAGCATCTACTTTATTGAGCGCCATCACAAGTTGCACTTCTGCCAAACGCTTCCAGTTGGGCATGTGCTTGCCGGAAAGTGTCGCGG
>NZ_AAWS01000091.1 GCF_000169175.1 Microscilla marina ATCC 23134 | reverse complement strand
TGACTGATGACAACTCATGAAGACGCACTTTGCCAGTGCCTGCGCAAACATTGTGCCAACTGACAGCAGAGAAAGCTGTGTACCGCTGCCATCTGTGCTTTTTGGCAGCGCGGGATCTGTCAAGGGTTTTGTGGCAGATACTACCTACAGTTGCAAGCCAAAAAGATGCAGGCTACGACTACCGAGGCCAAGCTGGCGTATACCAAGGCGTTGGCACTACTTGCCACGGTAGATCATTTGCAGCCCGAGACAAAGCAAAAAGGCAAGGCTACTCCCTACCAGATACAAGCCGCTCCCAGGGTGCCCCAAAAAATAGAAGAAAGCCCTGAGCTGGAAATTCTCTACAAGGAACTTACCAAACGTGAGGCGCATAAAAAGCGCCTGGAAGAAGGTTTGGGCGAGTTGCAGGGCAAAGTAGGCATTCAGGTAGAGTATGGCAACCCCAAAATAAGTGGCAAAACTGTACAAGCCCATTATACTACCCAAACTCGCACTTACGCTGGGGTATTTAGCCTCACTACTATAGACACCGTTCAGCTGAGGGTGGGCCCCGATGCCACCATAGCCCACACACAAGAGCACCTGGCCACGCTCAATTATATGCGCCGTTACCAAGGCCTCAGTGGTAGAATGCGTGCCTGGGGCGACCAATTCAAAAAAGCCGTAGGCTGGCACGGCATCCCCCAACCTGGCACGGCATTGTGGGAGTCTAAGCAAGAAATAGAGAAACTCTCGGCCATTTTGATGAAGCGGGCTCAGGCAATTGAAGCGGGCAAGTTTGACCCTGCCCAGGCCCCTGAAATAGAAACCGAACTAGGGGTTATACTTTTACAGCTTGAGTATTTTGAGGAGGTAGCTCATTCGGTGAGTGCAGATACAAAGGGGGTGGGGTATGTGGCGGCTGAGGACGGGAAGTTTGGTTTTTTAAATTTTCTAGATGGAATTAAAGCTATAACGGCTGGTGCTGTGACCTTGGAGGCTTTTTTAACCTCAGAAGCTATGAAAAAAAGTAAGCTACCTGAGGCTCAGAAAAAAGCTTTATTTATTCGGATATTTACAAATCCCCCTAGCAATGAAGAGTTCACATTAACAGATGATTATAGGCAAAAACTTCTGGAAATTATAGCAAAAAATCCGCTAGATGCAAGTTTAATAAATGAAGTAAAGGCCTCTACAAATACAACAGCTGATCAGAATACCTCTTCAAATATTATAACCCACCAAAGTAATTTTAGTAATAACGCTAATTGGAGTAGGTTAGAAAAAGTGATTGATCAACGTATTTTAAGTGAGCTATCAGTAAGTGATTTAAACCTCCTCAACGAATTAGATAATGTAGCTATCCAAACCTTGAACGGTAAATCATTGGCACAACTGCAAGAAATAGCAGAAAAAATCGACTATGTAAAAAAATATAAAAGACCTTATCAAAACGCCCAAGGCTTGTATAAAGAAGTCTTAAGGTTAATTAATAGGGTAAATACTCTTATCCCCGGGCTTGTAAAGTCTATTAAAGGCATACCAGAAAATGAGTTGAGAAAAGACCCAAACGATTCCAATATAAAGTTAGGCGAAATTCAAAAAGGAAACATGAAAGTATCCACAGAAATCACAAGCCTAGCGAATAGTTCTGCAAAAATAGTAAAAACAGATATAGACCGCTCTTTCTTTTTAAGGACTTTTGATTTTCAGGAGAAAAGTATTGAGTTTACTGCAGCGTTTCGTTTAGGTAAAAGTTTTATACCTCATGAGATAAGCTTCGTAAAGGATAAAGGAATACCGTTAAACTTATATGCCACTATTCATCAAAGTAAGAGCATTGGCTTTGACCTTTCCACCTTGGAGAAAATAACGTTATCCACTATCACTAACAAGACAACATTTAAGGAATTGGCTATGCTTAAAAAAAAACATAAACAGGCCAAATACTCAGACCTTATAATACATACCCATAGTTTTAGCTACACGAATACTTTCATCACACAAATTGGAAAGAAGGTTAAATCTGTAAAGATTGAAGATAAAATATTAGATATAGGTAAGGTTGAAAAAGATGACCCTGTTTATGGTTTAGCAGCTGGTGATAAAATTCTTAAATCAATTGTGAAAATAACCATCGAATTAGAATAAAAACATGAGCCTAGATAAAATAGATTTTTTGTATAAAGAGGGAGAGCCTCATTTTTATGGCAAGAATCACCATGAGGTTTTTGCTAAAAAAGTGTTGGGTCATGTCAAGTGCCAAGACTTTTTGATTACCAACGAATGGGAGAAAACCAGAAAAAACAGTTTGATCATTGCTTTTGATTACCAAAATTTTCATAATGACTTAGAAAATTTTGCCCAGCATAAGCCGCATGAAACTTATAGGAGGGTTTTTTTTGTCAATTGGATGTTAAGAGGCTCTACGATTAGCCCCAGGGGTTATAAAAACAAATGTTTTGCTGGAAACTTGTTCACACATGCATATCTCTCAATCATGAAAGAATGGGAGCCATCCGATGAGTACTCTTGGTTTTATGCCGATAGTGCCGCGTTAGATCAACTAAGGAAAGACACAGGAAAGGCAAATGAGCAATGGAGTTTAAGTGCAATATTTGACATAGGGTTGTACGAATCTGTTGACTGTAAAATTGACATCATAAAAGTGTTAGGAGTATTCCTTGATGAATACATGGAAAAATATGACTGCTTAATACACCTAAACCCACACGCGACAAACCACGCAAGTTCCTTTCAATCTGCCGTCGATAGGCTTGATGAGCATAGCTTGAATGAGACCAAAGACAATGATTTTGCGTTCAAATTAGCCTGTTTGGAGTCGTTCTTCTTGCAAATAGGAGGATCAAATAAATTATCAAAAAGTGAAGTTTCTGAAGTGTATAAACGTTATACGAGGGAAGAAATGGCTCTTTTTGCCTCTAAATACACAGCAGAGGCCACTAGTATTGATTCGCTGTTCTTAAGAGAGCCTGTGTACTCTGGTGACAGAATAAGACTTGCCACGGTCAAACTCATGGGGTATGCTTATAACATCAATAAAAACCTCACTTTGAGCGAGTACCCTGAGTATATCGCAAAAATGAAAGAACGTATAAAAACGCCCGAAGACCTCAAAGAAATAAAATTTGAGTTCCCAAAAATATATTCATTTATGGCACAGAAAGCATACAAGTTGGGGAAAATTTTGGAGAAGGACTTGTTGGGCGAGTAGGGGTTGTTTTGCCTTCTTTATTGGGGTAAGCCTTCTGTAGGGCGACTATAGCTACTGAAATTGAATCTAGAGTAATAATTTTTTGGTCTCCTAAAAATGGCGTTAATACTTATCAAAGCCAAACGGAAACAGTAAAGTATGCAACCATCGAAGACATTGCGCATTATATGGGGAGTGAGAAAACTGATGTACATATTTCTTTTGGGGCCCAAATTGGTAAACTATTAATTTTGAGAGTTCAACAGCTCATAGACTGATTTTAATTGAGGTATTTCCTTGATCAACTCAAATATATACTCTTGTGAGCATTTTAGCTCTGACTGATACCTTTGCAAAGTTTCTTTTGGGTTTGTTTGAAACTCATGGATAACTTCTTTAACAGAAGAAATTTGACTTTTCAGCACATCAATTGCTGTCAATGAAGCTTTTGATGAATCTGCAATTGTCTGCATGGCATTATAATCCAATGGAGATGTTTGTTTATATGGTGAAGCAATATCAGCTTTTATTTCTTTTATATTTTTCTCATTCTTGATTATTTGTTCTTGACATTTTTTAATTTCTTGCTGAAGATAGTCAATATTAAAAAGGTTGATATCAATTCCATTCCATTTTTTTTTGCTTTTTGAATTCATGAGCTAATCTTTAGTTTATCAAAAGAGTTTTACTAATCTATTACTATGAGTAATTTATATAGCTACCCTTGCTGGATCAAGTCTTTCGCAGGGCGACTTGAACGATGGATTAGTAGAAACCTGAGGACTTCTCTGTGAGTGCAGCCTGACCCAAAAGCAAGCGCCTTTGATTTGCTACACAAGCAAAGCTTGTCCTGTAAGAATCTCATACTAATTAAATGAGTCAGGAAGCCTTAGAAAAACTTGCCTGAACAGTGGTTTTCATACTTGCTAATAATGCCTCATACTCTTGCCAAAAATCATCTTCTCGTGATGGTTCAAACTCTGCCCAAATATTATCGCCTTTGTGTTGATAAGCCTGTTGTGCATAATACAAGTCAGCGTTGTTTATACATGCTATAAAGCTTTGTTCAAACATTACTAACTCACTCATCATTTCTTTAAGTTTGCTCATACTTCGTTTAGACTTTTGACGAAAATAGATTCGGTAGGAAGCATTAAGGGATGTTGGATTATGATCTATAAAGTGTTTTTGCTTCGCCAACAAAAGCCTCATTTTTCTTTCCAAGCCTCTAAACTCTTTTCTCTTTTGGTGAACAATATACTTAGTCAAAAACCATCGTTTTTTTGTTAAAAAGAGTTCTGCCTTGTTTTTTTTATGATCAAAACGTTGCCCAATAGCAACCAGTTTGTTAGCCATAGTTAGCCATTGAGCACGTAACTTGGAAGCAATTACCACAGATGGGTGTTTTTTTGTTGGGATGAGGTGATCTCTGTAAAATGCTACAAGCAAAAAAGGAAGGTTAACCAGCAAAGGGGAAAATAGTAATAAAAGAAAAGACTTCCAGTTCACTGCGTCGGTATCGCCAAACATCAATACAAGGAAAAATGCAACTACAGAAAATATATAAATGGCAGGGGTAGCACCTCTCTCCCATATATTATCAGAGTTGGCGCCAAAAAATAAGGCACAGTTTATTACAATCATTATTTCAATCATAGTATTTATAAGTTTGATTACTTTTATTGCAATATACGATCAAGCCTACACAGTTGTTTACTTGTTGTTTTGAGGGCTGGCACTGCTCAAACCTCCCTAAGAGCTTAGTCGCAATAGCAGTGGCTCTTGTTGAATTTGCCAAATAAAACATTTGTACACTCGTACTAAAAAACACTGCTTTTTACTAAATTTCTCTCCTGTTTTACTTCCTTTCTCAAGGTTTTTTTGCTAAAAATTCAATTTTTTCATTGAATTTAGTACGATCATACTAAAAAAGTTTGCTTATAAAGTTTGAATATACTAATTTTGTTGTATTAAAATAGAAAACAGCCGATAAGCTGTTATTTTTTTGCTTATAATTAGTACAGTTATACTAACTATAAAACATTCAGCCAATCAGTTATACTAATTTAGAAAATAAACACTATGAGTAGCAACACCAAAGAACGCATTCTTGACAAAGCCACTGAGCTATTTAATGAGCAGGGCATTACTAATACCAGCATTCGCAATATTGCCGATGCGCTGGAGATGAGTCCTGGAAATATTACTTATCACTTCAAGAGCAAAGAAGAGATTGTGCAACATATCCAAGAACGTAATTTTCAAAATATTCAGTCGGTGCTTGCCCAAAGCGAGCGGGTGGGGTTAGAGCATTTTGACAAGATATTGGACACAGTAATGATACAACAACAACGCAGCCGTTGCTTTTTTTCTGATACAATGGATTTGGTACGGAACTACCCTAGCATTGCCCAAAAGCTTGCCCAAAACATTACCAAAAACCTTAAGACTGCCAGGGTACTTTTTGACTATTACATTGGGAGGGGCTTGTTGAAGCCCGAACGTACCGAAGGAGCTTATGACCACTTGATTCACTCTATTCTATTGGTGTGTATATCATGGCTGAAGCACCAAACCGTGATGGCTACCAATGATGTGCATTTTTCGGAAGAGTACTTTCTGGGAATGCTTCGAAGCATGTTCATTCCTCATCTGACCGAAAAGGGGCTGAAAGAATATGAAGCTTTGCATAGAAAAAAGGCATCAATGAATGACCATAAAGCTTAAACCTTGGCTAAATGGTGCTATGGTTTCGCGATGCATTGCATAATTATTAACGCTAATTTTTTTTGTGACTAAATATATACATCAGGCGACAGATTAGATAAAATAATGAAAAGACTAAAAAACATAATGAATCAATATCATAGGTTTTCAATGAACAAATTACTTGGGCTGTCAGGCTTGTGGTTGCTAGTGTTTGTGGCATTGCCGGTTTGCCTACAGGCGCAAAATAAAAAACCGCTGACTATAGGCATAGTGACAGACGGTAAATGGGCGGGTAGCGAGCGTTTTGTGCAGGCATTACAAAACGAAACTCAAGCATTGCTCAAAAACGAATATGAGGTATCATTTGCCAAGCAATATATTTTGCATAGTCAATGGACAGCAAAGTCAATTAAAAAGAATATCGCCCAATTGATGCAAAATAGGGCAGTAGAGGCAATAGTAGGGGTAGGCCCGGTTACCTCGCAATTGTTGGCAAATCAGGGCAGTTACCCCAAGCCTACCATAGCGACTACTGTCATAAATCCTGAGCTGCAAAAGCTGCCCTTGACCAAGCAAAATACTTCTGGAGTCAAAAACTTTACTTACTTAGTGTCGCCTTATGCGCCCAAGCGCGACTTAGAAGTTTTTCATCAACTTTACCCTTTCAAAAAAGTGGGGATTTTGTTATATGACGAGATACTGAAAGCGATGCCTTTTGTGAAAACTTATTTTGAGCAAAAGACCCAGCAAATGGGGGTACAATTTGAGCTGATTCCGACCAACACCAGCGCCCGTCAAGCCCTCGCCAACATAGGCAAAGACATAGACGCAGTATACCTGGGGGCTATTTTTAGAATGTCGCCCAACGAAACCCAACAATTGATACAAGGGATCAATGAACGAAAGCTGCCTTCGTTTGCCTTATTGGGCACGCCCGATGTGCAACGTGGGGCAATGGCAGGCATAGCGCCTCCGTCTAACCCCAAACGCATTAGCCGCAGGGTGGCGCTCAATATTCAACGCAGTGTTTCGGGTGAAAACCCCGCCAATTTTTCGGTGAACCTTCCATTTAAAGAACGTTTGGTGATCAATATGGCTACAGTGCGCGCTATAGACTACTACCCTACCTGGAGCCAGTTATCGGAGGCAGAACTCATCAACGAAGATAAGCAAAACATTGGCCGAAAGGTAAACCTAAAGCAAGTAGCCGACGAAGCCATCAAAGCTAACCTAGAGCTAAAAGTGGCTCAGCAAAACGTAGCAAGTGGTTTTACCAATATCCGCAATGCTCAGTCGAACCTACGCCCTAGAGTAGAGGTGTCAGCATCGGGGCGAATGATAGATAAAGACCGGGCGGCATCGAGCTTTGGCAACCAACCCGAATATGCTACCATTGGATCAGTGTCGTTTACTCAGGTGTTGCTTTCGCCCAAGGCCCAAGGCAATGTGAATGTTCAGCGACAGCTGCAACAAGGGCGCGAACACCAACGCCAGCAAACCCGGCTGGATGTGGTGTTGCAAGCTACCCAAAGCTACCTCAATATATTGAGGGCGAAAACGCTGGAAAATATTCAAAAAGATAACTTAAGACTGACCCGTCGCAACCTGGAACTGGCACGTACCCGCAAGGCGGTGGGGTATTCGGGTCCTTCGGATTTGTACCGTTGGGAAAGCCAAATTGCCTTGACCAAAAAAGACTTGATTGACACCCAAGCTCAGCTTAAGCTGGCGGCAATCAACTTGAACCAACTGCTCAATCGACCTATCAACGAGGAGTTTGTTGCAGAAGAAATTAACCTGAAAAACAGCTCGTTGATTGTTGCCAACCCCCAAATCTTTCATTACATAGATAACCCTAAAAAATACCAAATCTTGGGCGATTTCTTGGTGGAAGAAGGTATTCGTAATTTGCCAGAAATCAAGCAGTTAGATGCAGCCATTGCCGCACAAAAAAGCCTGCGTTTGCTTACCCGCCGTCAAAACTACACTCCTACTATAGCCTTACAAGCAGGTGCCGACTATTTGTTTTATCGTGGCGGTGAGGGGGTAGGCGCTCCTTCTATTGTGATACCGAGCGCAGCGGGTAATGTTAACCTAAGTGATAACTTTTCGTCGCCCGACAAACTCAACTGGCAGGTGGGGGTGAAGGCATCGTTGCCCATTATCAATGGCGGCCAACGCAGGGCAGAACTCCAAAAAACCAATATTGAAATTTTGAAAATGGAGGCACAAAAGCAAGACCTGATTCTTAAGCTCAAGCAACGCATTATGGCATCGTTGGCGCTTACACGGGCGGCTTATAGTAGCATTCAATTGACTCAAGCAGCCGAAAAAGCGGCAAGCAAAAACTTTGATTTGGTGCAAGATGCTTACTCCAAAGGGGTAGTGTCTATCATTCAGCTCATCGATGCTCAAAATGCTGCCATCAAATCGGAGCAATTTGCCTCTAATGCGGTATACGAGTTTATCATTCAATTATTGGCATTGGAACGCGCCAAGGGTAGTTATTACTTTTTGGCTTCTGCCGATCAGCAAAGCGATTATTTTAACCGATTGGAAACTTATTTTAAGGGAAATTAACAAAAAGCTTCGAGCAATAAGCTTTAAGCGACAAGTTTTCAAGGCTTTGCCATTACTTGTCGCTTGAGGCTGGAAGCTTACGGCTAAACAGATATTCATGAAAACAACATACATCACACTGTTTACGCTCGCCTTGTTTGTGGCGGCTTGTGGCAGCAAAAAAACAACCAAGAAAGAGGTCATTCGCCCGGTACGTTACCAACAAGTACACAAATCGGGGGGCAAGAGTAGCCGTACCTTTTCGGGGGTGGCGCGTGCCAGCACCGAAACCCGCCTGAGTTTTAAAGTATCGGGTACCATTCAGGTGCTCAATGTAAAGGTAGGGCAGCAAGTAAAGGCGGGGCAGTTGATTGCTTCGGTAGATGCAGCAGATTATGTGCTGCAATACGAAGATGCCAAGGCGTCGTTGCGCAATGTAGAGGCTCAAAGGCAAAATGCCCAATCGTCTTATAACCGCTTACGCCAGTTGTACGAAAACAACAATGCGTCGCTGAGCGATTATGAAAAAGCAAAAACGGGGTATGAATCGGCGAAAGCCACGGTAAACTCTATCAAAAAGAAAATTGCTTTGGCGCAATCTCAAATCAATTATACCAAAATAGTGGCGCCACGCGATGGGGTGGTGGCAGAGGTATTGGTAGAAACCAACGAAAATGTGTCGCCAGGCAGACCTATAGTACAGCTGGACTCAGGCAAAGAGCTGGAGGTAAAGGTAGACATTCCAGAGGTGTTTATTGCCAAGGTAAAAAGTGGTGATACGGTGCAGATGAGGTTTTCGGCACAGCCCCAAACGTTGTATAAGGGCATTGTACATGAGGTGGCTTTTACGGCTTCGCGCGGCAAAACTACTTACCCGGTAACGGTGAAGATTTTGAACCCTGACCAAAACATGCGCCCAAGTATGACTTGTAATGTAACGTTTGTTTTTGACTATGGCATTGCCACGCCTAAAATGTTGGTGCCCGCCATTGCGGTAAGGCAAGATGTGCAGGGCAAACGTTATGTGTTTACGGTAAAAGATGTCAAAGGAGAAAGTAGTAAAGTAGTAAAACAGGTAGTGAAAGTAGGAGATTTGACCGAAGAAGGTATCGAAATTATGCAGGGACTCAAAGAGAGTGAGTTAGTGGTAACGGCTGGGGTGAGTAAGCTTAAAGATGGGCAAAAGGTGAGGTTAAGTCGGTAGTCGGTAGTTGGGGGCTTTATAGCCCTTAGCTTTAGCTTGCACTACTTGTGGTAAATTATACAAATTTGCAAATATGAGAAAATACAAACTATAATTTAACTACGTTCGACTCCTTAGTCTCGCATAGTCACAATGGACTACCGACTCCCAACTTTGGACTATTAAAACTAAAATTATGAACATAACAGAATTATCTATAAAAAACAGCCGGATTACGATTGTAATTTTGCTGGTGATTTTACTGGCGGGCTTTAGTACTTTTACCAAAATGCCCCGCGCCGAAGACCCTGGTTTTATTGTAAGGGTGGCAAGTATTGTGACGGTGTTTCCGGGGGCAAGCCCCGAACGGGTAGAAATGCTGGTATCGGACAAGTTAGAAAAGGTAATTCAGGAAATCCCTGAACTCAACTTTGTAGAAAGTACCTCTAAACCTGGGGTATCTATTATTAAGGTAAATATCAAAGAAAGTGAAAAAAAGCTGCGCCCTATCTGGGACAAACTTCGCCGAAAGGTAAACAAAGCGGTAGCAAGTGGCGAATTGCCCGACAACATCAGGGGGCCGTTGGTAAACGATGAATATGGCGATGTATTTGGCATTATTCTGGGCATTACGGGCGAGGGTTTTGATTATGCCGAAATGAAAAAGGTGGCAGATGAGGTACGCGATGAGTTGTTGCGCTTGCCCAATGCTTCGAAGGTAGAAATTTTTGGAGCACAAGAGGAACGTATTTTTGTGGAGTACAACAATACTCGTTTGGCTGAGCTGGGGTTGAGTACTTATATATTGCAGCAAAACCTTGCCTCACGTAATATCATTATTCCAGGCGGGGAGATTACAGTAAACAACGAGCGTATTTTGCTGGAGCCTTCGGGCAATTTTGAGTCTATAGAAGACCTCAGGAAAACAGTGATTACTTTGCCTAAAACCAATGAAGGGATTTATTTGGGAGACATTGCCCATGTGTACAGGGGTTATATAGATCCGGCGCGCTCTAAAATGAAAGTGAATGGCACGAAGGGGCTTGCCTTGGCGGTTTCGCTGATAGAAGGCGGCAATATTATAGATTTGGGCAAAGATGTAGAGCAAACAATGGCGCGCTTGCAGCAACAATACCCCCACGGAATAGACTTTAGTACCATTGCTTACCAGCATACGATTGTAGACAATAAGGTAAATGATTTTGTGAATAACCTACTACAAAGTGTGGCAATTGTGTTGGCGGTGATGTTGTTGTTTTTGGGCTTCAAAACTGGGTTTATTGTGGCAAGTTTGATTCCTATGACTATGATGTTGAGTTTGTTACTTATGTCGTTGATGGGCATTGGGCTCGACCAGGTATCGCTTGCTTCGCTGGTGATTGCCCTGGGAATGTTGGTAGACAATGCCATTGTGATGTCGGAATCGATTATGGTGCGGATGGAACAGGGCGAAAAACCTATGGATGCAGCGCTGGCTTCGGCTAAAGAGTTGAAGGTGTCGTTGCTTACTTCATCGCTTACTACTTCGGCGGCATTTCTGCCGATATTTTTGGCAAAGTCTAACGTGGGCGAATTTACTTCTTCTTTGTTTAAGGTAGTAAGCATTGCCTTGCTCAGCTCGTGGGTGCTTGCCATTACTATGATTCCGATGTTGTGTGTGTATTTCTTAAAAGTAAAACGCAAAGACCCCAACAGCGAACAAAGCACCCGTTTTCAGCAATTGTACCGCCGTTTTTTGTTGTTTAACCTTAAGCGCCCTGCTTTGTTTATAGTAACCCTCACTATAGTATTTTTGGGTTCAATGGCGACTTTTAAATATGTTCCTAAGATCTTTTTCCCTCCTTCTGATCGTAACTTGGTGACGGTACAGCTGGAAATGCCCGTGGGCACCGCCATAGACAAAACTGAGGCAGTGGTCGATCAATTAGAAAAGTACATGAAAGACTCGCTACAGGTAAATGCCCAACGCAAAGAAGGGGTAGAAAACTGGGGAGCCTGGATAGGCGAAGGGGCGCCCAAGTATGCGCTGAACTATAACCCCGAAACGCGCAGTTCGGAGGTAGCTTATTTGCTCGTAAATACCACATCGGGCAACAATACCCGTGAAATTTCGGACAAGATAGATGCGTTTTGTTTTGCTCATTTTCCTGACCTGAAGGTAAAGGCAAACCCCATCAATATGGGGCCTCCGGTGCGCGACCCGGTAGAGGTACGTATTTCGGGCAAAGACCCCAAAAAGATTTTTAAGATTGTAGATGCAGTAAAGGCAAAAATTGCCAGTGTAAACGGTACCCGTAACATTTCGGACAATTGGGGGGGGCGCACCAAAAAACTGGTAGTAAAGGTAAACCAAGCCAGGGCTCGTATGGCGGGGGTAACCAGTCAAGACATTGCCATATCGTTGCAAACCGAGTTGAGCGGCTTTAATACCAGTGAGTTTCGCGAGGGTGACCAAACCATTCCAATTACGATGCGTACGGTGGCAAGTGATCGCCAGGACTTGAGCAAACTCGAAAACCTAAGTGTATACGCCCAACGATCGGGGCAAACGGTGCCTCTGAAACAAGTGGCTGACCTGGTGCTTGAGTGGCAGCCCAGTAAGATTATCCGACGCAATCGTTTCAAAACAGTATCGGTCACGGCTGCCCTAGAAGGTGGTTTTACCGCCAAGGGAGTCGTAGGTGAGTTGGTGCCTTGGCTCAAGGCGCAACAAAAAACCTGGGACTTGGGCTATTATTTTGAGATTGGTGGAGCACCCGAAAAATCAGACATTGCCAACAAGTCTATCACCGAACAGTTGCCTATTGCCGGCTTTATCATCCTTATTTTGTTGGTGGGACAGTTCAACTCTATCCGCAAAACCGCCATTATTCTGATTGCCATTCCACTCGGCTTGGTAGGTGTAGTGTTGGGGTTATTGGGGGCTGGTTCTTACTTTGGTTTTATGACTTTGCTAGGGGTAATCTCGCTGGCAGGTATTGTCATCAACAATGCCATTGTATTGCTCGACCGCATTCAGCTTGAAATAAACGAATTGGGCAAGCCCCCGCAAGAAGCAATTATTGCGGCAGCTCAACAACGTTTTCGCCCCATATTGCTTACTACAGCCACTACCGTATTGGGCTTGTTGCCATTGTGGTTTGGTGGTGGGCTCATGTGGGAGCCTATGGCGATTGCGATCATATTTGGGTTGCTGTTTGCCACGGTGCTTACCCTGGTTTTTGTGCCTGTGATGTATAGGGTGTTGTTTAGGGTGAGTTATAAGGGGTTTTAAGAGTCAATGGTTTGATGGTTTAAATGGTTCGCGAAGCGAGGCTAAAAAACTAAAAGAAAGTATAAACTGAAAATTTGGCATGGAGATGATTGACCAATAAAGGAACTTGTTTTGGTGGGGTTGTTCTGATTATACTAATGAGGAACTACGTATCGTACTCAATTTTGTACTATTTATGATTGAATCAAGCCAACCCCGAAAAATGCTTTAAAGGGAATGATTTGATATGTCAAAAAAACACGGCAAAAGGCCTCTCAGTTTGAGAGGTTTTTTTGTTTTGGGGTGAGTTGTAATTTAATGACTTTGTACTATTTAGACAAGGTCATTCTTACAGTATTTACTTTTTTTCTTTATAGAGGTTGAGGCACCTGATCTTGTTTGCTGACTTCCCTATTTTACCATACAAGGGTTCATTAACTACTGAGCTCTACCCTGTCTTTTTTTATTACACTTTTGGTTTATTGCTGTTTAATATTACCAAATAACAGCATTCCAATTTTGTTTATATAAGCATTGCTCGGCTTTTTTCTGAATAGCTTTTTTTTGCCTTTCAGTTATCAAGTCTGAAATAACATTATTTTTATTAGATGGATCCACTACTTTTTCATAAATAAAATCACTGCTTAAAAATTCCAATACAGCATTAAAGTTTTTTTCAATATGTTCTTTTCTCTTACCCTTTAAAACTCTCATAACTACAAGTTCGATATAAATAGAAGGAAACTTTAATTTATGGCAGGTTCTCCATATTTTGGTAGCAAGAATTTCATCTTGCCTACCTCTTCTTTCAACTAAATCAAGGTGTTGATGGATATTTGTCTTTACCCAAGACTTCTCCTTACTAACATAAAGACTATGATTGTTACTTTCTCCTCTTTGTATTCTTCCTGGAACTAAATCTATTTCCAAGCCATTGATTTTAGCCCTAATTGATACATTTTGTTTCCGAACACTATACCCTGCATACTTGAATTGCTTGAACAACAATAAATGTATATCATGCAAGCTTTCTGTGGTATCTGAGTATAATGAAATAAATAAGTCACAATCTGAGTTTCCCTTTAAAGCAGTTTTTTTAGCGCAAGAACCAAAAAGATAAATTCCCTCTAAGTTTTTGTGTGCCCATTCTCTAATCAACTGTTTTACATCTGTCAACCTAGAGTCACGAATATGTATATTAGGAGCTCTATATTCACCTATTATCATATATAAGTACTCATCTGCTTCCATACTATTTGTTTTTTTCCATGATGGTAATATATTGAAGTGTATCTATTATTGCTGAGTAAAGAGTAAACTTAGAATTTGACAAGTTAGTTATATCCCTATATTTTTTT
>NZ_AAWS01000090.1:5000-14889 GCF_000169175.1 Microscilla marina ATCC 23134 | reverse complement strand
TCTGCGTATTTACGGGCTTTGCCAGGGGCATCTTTAAAATGTAACTCAGAGAGTTGGTTATAGAGCTTTACCTTTTGGGTGTCTGTTTTGGCTAATTTGAGTTGGTTTTGCAGGTGTTCCGTTGGGCTTTGTCCATAACTAGTGGAAAACAAGCTTATTACAATTGATAATGATATAGTTAAAAAAAGTTTCATATAGTATGCGTTCCGAAAATATAATAGCCATTTTACGGGAAAGATAACATTTCATTACTTTATTATCTTCCTTTTGGAAAAGAAAGTTTATCTTCAAAACAAAAGCAATGTCAATGAGCAAAACTTTTAAGTACAGCTCATTGACAGTCCAAAGTTAACTATGTATCTCTATCAAATACTTTATTGTACACTGTGCCTCTTTATATACAATATATTCGTTGTTTATCAAATCGGCACCTCCACGGGCAAATAAAGAGTCATAATTTCCCCGTCCTTTCAAAGTGGTTTCATCCAAGTCATACATCCAATACTCATGTTGTTTGCGACGCATGCAATTGCCCAAGTGTACATCATAAACAGCTAAATATGCTTTGTTTGATTCTCCACTTGTCCAGAAACTACCATAAAGCGATGAGTACCCCATAGACTTGTTTACTTTATCAGCAAAATATAAACCATAGCCAAACATCTTACCTGTAACTACTGCATTGGCTGGACGTAGCACTAAGCCAGTTTTTAATATCGACCACCAGTTTTCATTTCGGCTTCCGTGCCAAAGCAGTTTGGTACGTCTATTTTGAGCATTGCTTACTTGTGTGTCAAACAATGCCTGGTTTTTTAGGTGGGTCACCTTATAAGCTTGCTGGAAATACTCGTCAAAATATTTATTGCCCATCAGTTGGCGTATTGCCATTATATCACTCAATGTGGCGGTTTCAATTTTTACCCCAATATTGTCAGTCAAAGTCGCCGCCTGAGTTTGATTTGTAGCATTTTGTAAAGTGAGTACCTCACCCCGCATTACATCTAAGGTCGCTTGTTCTTCTAGCACCCTACGCATTACATCCTGATTATTTTCTAAACAAGCAGTGAGGTAATCCTCTACAACATCCATCTTACGTGGAATCACTGTAAACAACTGTAATAACAACTGATCTACCTCTGCTCTGGGGTCATGCCCTTTGTTGAATAACGTTGTAAGCCCCGATATTTCATCTATCAGCATTTGAGCCTTTTCCAACTGGGCAAGGGTTACATTTTGAGCATTTACTATATAATTATTGTTTACTGACCGTTGGGCGTACGCTTGCAGGTTTTGCACAAGTTGTGCAATGCCAGGGGGTGCTATAGGTTCAAGTCTGTTTTTTGAGTTAGTATCAAAGCTTGGTTGATGTATATAAGTGACATCTTTATATCCTTTGCGTAATTTTTCTTTATACTTTCTTGTCCACTCTTCAATAGGGTAAGTGTAAGTATTTGTCCTAGGCTCTCCAATACGACCATACTCAACTGTAAATGTACCATCCTCGTTGTCAGTCATGTCATAAAACTTATTGTCATCCTCATAGCTATAGTAGTAATAACTGTTTCTATGCTTTGTTTTTTCATTACTTACTTTGATGAGCTTTTTTGATCGTTGACTTCTGATAGTGCGGGCAAGTATCGAAACAGTGGCTTGTTTTAGATGCGTAGCTTCCTTAGCATATCCATCTTTATACAATTTTTTGGTAAGCCTCTGTAAAAGTTCAGGCACATCTATCCGGTTTACACTGTACTCTAATGTGTCTAAAGCCTGGCGCCAACGATCCATTTTGATATAACTACCTACCAAGTGCTCCATCGCCTGAAGTTTCTCTGTGTCTTTCCATATTTTTTCGGTGATAGCGACTGCTTGCGCAAGTAGTTTATCTACCTTACCATTGTACCCTAATAATTTGGCGATATAAAAGGCAACTTGTGTAATGCCAAGGGCTTTTTCATACTTTCTTTGTAAGCCATTTGACATGACTAAAGCCTCACCCAATAATGCTCTGCCTTGTTTTTTGGGCAAAGAGGTTGATACGAGTGTCCAAACCCATATTTTACTCAAAGCACTCTTAAAATGAATTAATACCTCTAGAACCTTATTTGGTTTGCGTTGTGTAAGAATCTGCTTGGTTAGTTTTTCAATCAATTGAAGCCTTGCAGGAATATCTTTGATCTGTTCTGCTGCTAAAAGTGCCTCTGTAAGGTTGTTCCCAATGAGTCGTTCACTTACACCTCTCAATAAATTAGTCTGAGTTTTTATAGTTTTAATTTCGGCAACAATCGCCAGTGCCTTATCTACTTTTCCTAGTTGTAGATAATAGTCTGCTACCTGTTTGAGTGCAGTAGACTGGTTACGTGGTATTAGGATATTCTGGGCAACTTGGTGGGCAAATCCTACAGCTTGGCGAGCCAATGCCTGGCTAACCATTGTTTGAAACATTAGAGTTTGCCTTCTTTTGTCAGGTATTAGTTTAACAACTTCCAATGCCTGTTCAAACTCTTGAGCACATTGTAGTTGTTGAACAATCATCTCCAAACCAACTATCTTGTTTTTGAGGTGTTTAATGTCTTTGGCAAAAGCCAAGGCCTTTTCTATAGCTTTATTTTTCAGATAGTAAGCAACAGTTTCTTTCTGTGTCATAGTGCGGAAACTTTTGATAAAATTATTACAAAATGTATTTCAATTTACCAATAGTTGCCCACCTTATCCAGTGCTGTAGGTGTGGAAGTTTAGTTTGTTTTTTTTATTTAAAAACAAGTTGTAAGTGTTTGGTATTTAAGTGTTTACAGCTGTTTTGTGTGTAAAACAATTTTATTTTTAAATGTACCGAATTATTGCTTGACTATATTTTTTATTTCCCTAGTTCTATCGATCGTTGAAGCGCTTGTTTCAAGCCCTCCTGGATATGTTTGTCTAAAGTGAGGCGCCCAAACCTGGTAATAGCAGCCTCAGTTGTTCCTCCCTTTGACGATACTCGCTTGATCCATTCGTTGCAGCTTGCCTGGCTACGATTTTCCAAATGAACCGCTCCCATAAATGTTTGTTCTACCAAAAGCTCTGCTTCTGATTGGCTAAAACCCATCTGTTGTGCTGTATCCATCATTGCCTGCATAAAATAAAACACATAAGCCGGGCCACTTCCCGAAATAGCTGTCACTGCGTTGAGCTTTTCTTCATCTTCAAAGTACAATGACTTTCCGGTAGTGTTAATTAAGTTTTGCACAATAAACAACTCTTTTTTATCAACAGATGCAGCTGCCGTAAAGCCTGTCATTCCCATGCCAATTTGGGCAGGCAGGTTGGGCATTGCCCTTATAATTTTAGTAGTAGGAACCCAACGCTTTATTTTGTCAATACTAATCCCTGCCATAATAGATATCAACAAGTGGGCTGGTGTAAGGTAAGCACGTATAGTATTGAAAAACTCCTCTGCATCTTGGGGTTTGATTGCCAGAAAAATCAAATCCATGGATTTAATCCATTCACCCGGTTGATGATAAGCATTGCGGTACCCTGCTTGTTGTAAATCAGTCGTTTTTTGCTCAGAGTGCTCAAGAATATAGAGTTGCTCTTTGGTAAGCAGGTGATTATTTAAAAAGCTGGTAATATAAATACTACCCATATTGCCTGCCCCTACAATAAGTATATTCATGCGAAATAATCGTTTGGTTGGTTCAATGCTTCAAGTATACAGCCTTTTTTGAGCATAAACCAAGACCAGCCATTGAGTTTTTGTGCTAATTCAATCAAAAGCTATAAATTTGCCTCC
The DNA here is from genome assembly GCF_000169175.1 of Microscilla marina ATCC 23134. Lineage (NCBI taxonomy): Bacteria > Pseudomonadati > Bacteroidota > Cytophagia > Cytophagales > Microscillaceae > Microscilla > Microscilla marina. The sequence continues at coordinate 11,117 of NZ_AAWS01000090.1, read as the reverse complement.
TCTAAAGTCAAAAAATAAAACTGATATGCTCGAAACACTGACGCAGTGCCCCGTATGTGGCGAAAATGACATGAAAGATTTTCTAACCTGTAAAGACCATACAGTAACTCAAGAAAACTTTACCATTGTTCAATGCTCACACTGTGGATTTAAATTCACTAACCCACGCCCCGACGAAGCCCATATTGGACGTTATTATCAGTCAGAAGAATACATCTCACACAGTAATACCAAAAAAGGATTAATTAACCGTATTTACCATATTGTGCGTAATCGAGCACTTAAGAGTAAACTTAAATTAGTGAATAAATTGGTAAAACAACAGCCTAAAAATATGCTGGACATAGGTTGTGGAACTGGATTCTTTCTAAAAACATGTAGAAATGATGGCTGGCAAGTGACAGGTTGTGAGCCAGACCAAAAAACCAGAGCAATGGCCACTGAAAATGTGGGCATAGATATTTTAACTGATATATTCGAGGAGCAAATCAAGCCCAACCAATTTAGTGTAATTACTATGTGGCATGTGTTAGAGCATGTACATCAAATAGACAAAACCATCCAGCGCTTATATCAACTATTAACCGATCAAGGAGTATTAGTAGTAGCAGTGCCCAATGCCAATGCCCACGAAGCTAATCAGTTCCAAAGTGCCTGGGCTGCTTATGATGTTCCACGTCACCTATATCATTTTACCCCCGAAACGATCACCCCTTTATTTCAACGACATGGTTTCAAGGTAGAACAACACTTACCTATGCCTTATGACTCATATTATATAAGCTTACTTAGTCAAAAATACAAGGCAGGTAAAAACAATTACTTAAAAGCCGTATTACAAGGGTGGAGTTCAAACCAATGGGCAAAAAAAAATAACCATAACTATTCTAGTGTAATTTACATCATTACAAAAGGAAGGCATCTCGACTCTTAGAGTGTTGATGAAAATGGTTACTTTTGATTCGATAACGGTGAAATTTTTTGAAGCATAACAGCAAATATCGAAGCTAGTGAACAAAGTGATCTCTATGTAATTCATTATTAAAAGTCGAGACGATTTCAAGCTTAAACCTAAAATTAACCCACCTACTTATTACTAAATACCAGCTTTGTTTTCAGTCAAAAGTTTATATATTTACATAACCAACGTTTAACTGCAAGTCAAACTTATGTTCGAAAACCGAGTAGATTTAGAGCAACTGAAAGAGGCTGTGTTACAAATCAAATCAGAAATAGGTAAAGTTGTAGTAGGGCAGCCTGATATGGTAGAACTACTCGTTACAGCTATATTAACTGATGGTCATGTATTGATAGAAGGAGTACCTGGTGTTGCCAAAACACTTACCGCCAAGCTAATTTCTAAAATCATATCCGTTGACTTTTCCCGAATTCAGTTTACCCCTGACCTAATGCCTTCTGATGTACTGGGTACATCAGTGTATAATCAAAAAAGTACAGAGTTTGAGTTTAAAAAAGGACCTATATTTTCAAACCTTATCCTTATTGATGAGATAAACCGTGCACCAGCTAAAACTCAATCGGCATTGTTTGAAGTGATGGAGGAGCAGCAAATTACTTTTGATGGTACTACTTATCAAATGAAGCCACCATTTATCGTATTGGCCACCCAAAACCCGATAGAGCAAGAAGGTACCTACCGTTTGCCCGAAGCTCAACTTGATCGTTTTTTGTTTAAAATTGATGTAGGTTATCCTTCTCTTGAAGAAGAAACAATTATTTTAACTAAAGCTCTGGATCGTAAAGGTTTGTCTCAATTTAATGATGTCCAACCTATTCTTTCAACCCAATCTATAGAAAGCTTTCGTCAAAAAGTGAAAGAAATTCATGTAGAGCCTGAACTTGTCAAGTATATCGCCGAAATTGTCAGTCAAACCCGACAGCATAATGCCCTGTTTTTAGGGGCATCCCCTAGAGCATCTCTGGCTATTCTTAATAGTTCGCGTGCAGGTGCTGCTATGCAAGGGCGAGATTTTGTGCAGCCCGATGATATAAAAAAAATGGTAGCTCCAGTTTTACGACATCGTATTATTCTAACCCCTGAAAAAGAAATGGAAGGATTGGGAGTAGGTGAAGTCATTAAGCGTATTGTTCAAAGTGTAGAAGTTCCACGTTAGCCACCTTTACAATTAATTCATGAAGTTTCTCCAGTCATTTTATCTAAACAATCGTTTCTTCCTTGTCATCATAGGCATTGTATTGTTATTTGCACTGGGGTTTATTGTACAGGCATTAGTAGGCATTGCCAAAATTGCATTATTGGTTTTGGGTGTACTTTGTATCATAGACTTACTCTTAATATATGGTACCCGTAATGGATTGAAAGGTGCTCGTAGTGCCAATGAAAAACTTTCTAATGGTGACGAAAATAAAATACAGCTGCATATACAAAACCACTACAGCTTTCTTACCTTCCTCAAAATCATTGATGAAATCCCACACCAATTCCAAATTCGCAACTTTCTCTTTCAAACTACCCTTGAACCAAGAACCAACAAAACCCTTGAGTACAAACTACGACCTGTCAAAAGAGGAGAGTATAAATTTGGAGCCTTGAACGTATACATCTCTACCAAAATAGGCTTTATCGCTAGGCGCTACCGTTTTGCCCAGCAGCAAATGATTCCAGTTTACCCATCTTATCTACAAATGCGTAAGTACGAATTATTGGCTATCTCTAACCGTTTGACTGAGGCTGGCATCAAAAAAATAAGAAGAGTAGGGCATAACCAAGAGTTTGAACAAATTAAAGAGTATGTACAAGGCGACGATATGCGAACCATTAACTGGAAAGCTACCGCCCGTCGAAACAACCTGATGGTAAACCATTACCAAGACGAAAAATCACAACAGGTATATTGTATAGTAGACAAAGGTCGAGTAATGAAAATGCCCTTTGAGCAAATGAGCTTATTAGATTATGCCATCAATGCAAGCTTGGTCATATCTAGCATCGCAATGAATAAAGACGACAAAGCTGGTTTAATTACCTTCAATCGCCAAATAGAATCTATTCTCCCCGCCCGAAAGGGACTGGCACAAATGCAAAGTATTTTAGAAGTACTTTATAAACAGAATACGGCGTTCAAAGAGTCAAATTTTGAGAAACTGTATATTACCCTCAAGCGAAAAATCAAACACCGCAGCCTCATTATATTATTTACCAACTTCGAGTCTGAGTCAGCACTTACCCGTCAGCTTCCATACCTAAAAGCTATAGCTGGGAACCATTTACTACTCGTAGTTTTGTTTGAAAATACAGAACTTAGAAGTTTGCTTGAAGCACCTGCTTACTCGACCGAAGAGGTGTACCTGAAGACAATTGCAGAAAAGTTTGATTTTGAAAAAAGACTCATAGTCAAAGAATTGAGGAAGTGTGGAGTACATGCAGTCTTATCCACTCCTCAAAGCCTAACTGTCAATACAATTAATAAATACCTTGAGTTCAAATCACGTGGGTTGATCTAATCATTCAATGTTAACGATAAAAACCCCCAACATTATGGAGGTTTTCAGTAGCATATACTTATACTAACTAAGTACCAAGGCAGAATTAAATATATCTAATGAGTAGTTTTAACAGGCATACCATGAGTGAGTTACCCTTATACCAAATCGTACCCGTATACTAATGTATGTCTACATCTAAAAGCCATCATCAAACCTGTCCCCCTCCTCTTGGTCTTAAGCGCAGCTGACCAAGAGAGCGTGTAACGATAGCGAAGAATGTGTCTTGTGTTGGTCTTGCCAAAAGCCTTAAGACCACTACAAGTGAGTTTGTATGGGTTTTCAATCAGACTTGGTATTACTTGTAGCTTATTATTTGCTGCTACTTATTTCTATTTTAGTAATAGTTTATTTAGAAACACGGTTTTGTCTTCTAAACTAAACCAAGAAAAATACTCTTTATCAGCCTCCGAAGTAATCGCTATATTGCCAATAAATTTATCTTTTTTCTCCCGTCCGTTCACAATTAATTTAATCTCATTGCTTTTTGAGTCCTTATAAGTCATTGCCCAGTTCTCACAATTTTTACCTAGCATTACCTGTGGTACACCTCGCGAGTCATCAATATTAAAAGGACCTTGCTTTTTCTTGTTAGAAAAATGGAGGTAATAGCCATCGTTACTTTTACTCAACAAACACCAAGATTCACTCTGAGGTGCAAACTTTACATAAGCAATTTTATCAAATAAACCCTTAAAGTACTTATCATTCATTACTAATGAATCTTTGATACCACTACCCCTTTTTATTATGGCTACATTTTTTCGGCTATCACTTACTGCAAACATCTCTACATTACGTGAAAACCCCTTTTCCCCTTTTATATAAAAGCGTTTTTCTTTACCTACCACAAAATTGAAGCGATTATAGCTTTTCCCCATATCTACTTGTTGTACCAAACCTTCATGAGGACCATATAACTCGTCGTTTGCCAAATAGTAAATTTTTTGATCCTTAATAATGTTCAAGCCATAATTACTCCCTCTAGCGATAAGATTATCACAATCATAATTAGGGTTGTTGAGCAACTCCCGCTCATAAGTACCCACTACACCATTACTGGTTTCTACTATAATCTGTTTAACCTTCTGACCTCCCTCTAGTATTTTAGTAGGAGAGTCTTTAGGTTCAGCTGTGAGCACCCACCTGTTGGGCTCTAAAAACTGAAAATCAATAATTTCTGCATAAGGTCCTGCTGTTTTGCCATTATCAAATGCCACATAATGCTCTTCCGGACGGTTATTGTATATAATAGCCCACCTTTTACCATTTTTACTTAAATGATAGTTTTGTAATGAAAGATATGGACCACGTTTTTTACCATTAATTACAACTTCTGTAGTGCCTTCTGCTTGGTTAATTAAAACATAAGCCCACGAGTTGCCCCTGATTTTTAAACCTACAGGATAAAACGGCAATTCATGTACCCCTAACTCTTTGCCAGTATAAATCACATAACTTGTCTCATCCTTAGAGTCAATGAATCCCCAGTTATCATAATTAAATACAGGTTTTGCCAATTCTCTACGATTAAAAGGACCATATTTTTTGCCTTTAATATGATAACTCCTGCTAAAGTCCTTTACATCAGCTGTTACCACAATATAACCCAATTCATCTTGATACAAACCCAAAGAGTTCTCCTCATGGGCTACATACTCATTCTTATCAAGAGTATAGATTTTTTCTTTTTTTAGAATTTGTCCATACGTGTTTGATATAAAGGAGCAAATCAAAATTATAGATAGGAATTTTAGATTCATAGTATGGTGCGATTGTTAATGAAGTTTGTATTCTCTATACGCAGTACCAATAAGGAGGTTATGCATAACCTTGACCTTCACAAATACTGTTCTAAATTAAAATTGTTGTTTTGAGTTATGTAAAAAATACATGATGCTATAAGGCAAAGTAAGTCAATTTATAGTCCAAATGCACTATACGATTTTCGGAACTCTTTGATTTTCAATAAGTGATGGCAGATTTATATTGTTTTCTTCTTTGATCTGTGTCATTCTTGGTACTTTCCTGCTTGTAATAAGTACTTAACATTGCAAAGAGACTGGCTTTGTGGGTAAGTTCATGTTGTATGTCATTTTGGTTTAACAAAAAAACTGAAATGGAAAACCAGTAAAACAAAATACCTGGTTGGTAGAACAGGCGTGGTTTGTAGCTGTACTGGCCAGTCAAACACAAATTAAGGTGTACAAGTACTTGGTTATAATTAAGTATAAGCACCAAGGCAGCATTAAACGTACCTAATGAGTAGGTGTAACTGCCATATTATGAGCAAGTTACTCTTACTTGTAGCTATTACTTGCTGCTACTTATCTAACCAATCCTTGCAGTTACCCCATAAATTAGTACCTTCGCATTCACAAATTTCAAAGGAGATTTGATTTAAAGGATTTGAAAAAGAGTTAAAAATGCGGCGGTAAAATTCACCGTTATTTTTTTGTTCAAGTTGTTGGATATTAAAAATAAAGCTTGCACCTTTGCACTCCGAAAAACGAACAATGGTTTGTTTTGATTTTGAATAGTTGAGTAATAAAGTCAAGCGACAGCGATCAAAAAAAGATCGCAATTTTTTTA
>NZ_AAWS01000089.1 GCF_000169175.1 Microscilla marina ATCC 23134 | reverse complement strand
TCCTTGCAAACTCCCCGCATAATCCGCAAACAACTGCTCCAAAGCGCTATAGTTTACCAATGTATAATGACTTTTTTCCAGGCCTTTTTTTACCGGGACCCCTTGCGCCGGATTGTTGCGGCACAAGCCCAGGCTAATCAAATAATCATAGTAATCGCCCAGGGCAGTCAAATGACGATTGATCGTCACCGCGTTTCGTTGCAGGCTGCGCAAATAATCAATGTAATGCAGCAAATCAGCATAACCCAAACCAGCCGGGTCACGCGCCGCATAAAAAGTAAGAAACTGAGCCACTGCACTTTGTTTGTGATAACTGGTACCAGCCGACAAACCACAATCAACAGATAAATAAGTTTGGAAAGTTTTCATAAGATTTAGTTTTTTAGTTAGTAGTCGGGAGTCCGTAGTTGGGAGTCAGGAGATAAGAAATTGTTGGGTGGCTTTATGGCTAAAATGGCTTTATGGTTGCGCGAAGCGAGGCTAACAACTACCAACTAAAAGCCACCGACTAATAACTACCGACTCCCGACTAACAACTCCCGACTAAAGATGAGTATACAACTGTGTAGAATCCAGTGAACTATGACCCAAAAACAAACTCACTTTGGACAACGACATACCCCCATTATGCAAATGAGTAGCAATGCTATGGCGCAAACTATGCAAACCCACCGAACCACCCGATAACTCCGCTTTTGTCGCCAACTTTTCCAGTCGTTCGCTCAAACTCTTGGGGCCCAAACGATGCCCACGCTGACTCAGCAAAAATGCCGGACTGGGCGAACGACCCGAAAAAAAGCGGCGACCCTCCGTCAAATAAGCATACAAATCATCCTTCACCCGACCCACCATAGGCACAAAACGCTCCTTGCGACCCTTACCAGACAACACCTGTACCCAACCCTTTTTGAAGTGAACATCACCCACATCCAACAAATGAATTTCGCTACGGCGCAAACCACAACCATAACCCAAAGACAAAAGCGCCTGGTCGCGCAAACCCCAATGATCAAACCCGCAGCCATCGTACAACAAACCCACCTCAACCCGGCTCAAAACACGAATGGGAGCCGCCGACAAACCAGGCAAAGAAACCCCAGGCAAGCTAAAAACAGGCACGCCCAAAGACCGCAAATAACGCTGAAAACCACGCAAAGTCTTACGAACACTACGCAAATGAGAATGGCTCAGCAACTCACCCGTTTTAACACTGCGCCGACCCGACAAATAGTCAAAATAAGCCGACACATCAGAAGCCCCCACCTCAGCCAAACCAAAGCGTCCCTGTTGCTCCAGAAAGTAAAGAAACTCACGTAACTGACGAGGGTATTTGTCACAAGTAGAAGAAGCATAACCCAAGCTGCGTAACCAGGCTTCAAAGCCCTGCAAATGCTCCTGATAAGAAGTAATAGTAATTTCCAGAGAATCCATAATAATAGTTGGTTAGTTGGGAGTCGGGAGTCCATAGTTAGGAGTTGGGAGTTGGGAGGTAAAAAATTGTTGGATGGCTTGATGGTTAGTTTCAATGGTTTTATGGCTAAAATGGTTTTATGGTTGCGCGAAGCGAGGCTAAAAACTATCAACTGAAAAACTACCAACTAAAAACTACTAACTCCGGACTACCGACTAATAAACTAAATTGATAAGAATAAATAAAGTGATTGGTTTTCTATATTCGGAAACGCGTTTTTTTGAAAGCCCCCTTTAGCTATTTTTTGAAATATGAAATGCTAGGGGTATTCTGGGGCTAACTCACTGATAATAAGCATTATCTAGCGTTGCATCTGGCATTTTCAAGAATGCAATGCCAGTCTATTTTAATTTTGAAAGTTGATCGGCTAGAAACTGACGAATGCGAGAACGCAAAGCCTGGATGTCGTCCCAATAAGTAATCTTGTACGTCCAGCCTTTGTTTACATGACCACCCACTTGTTTAATGTACTCCAAGTCGTGCAACTTGTGCATATAACGGTGTAAACGAGTGTTTTCTATCCGGAACTTATGACGCACTTCGCGCCGGGTAAACTCCAGTTTGACGCCTTTGTCAAAACAATAATTTTTCAACTGTTCAAAGAATTGGCGCAAACTACCATCCAGCTCGTCAATGCGCAATATAATCGTTTCGAACAAAATTTCATTCGCCCAATGTAAATCAGACTTTGTAGCCACCAAACGACCCTCATCATCGCGCGCCCGCTGAAACTGATGCAACAAAGTAATTTGCTTCACCAACGACTGGTACAAATTATGCAAACGACGAGGATTTTTTACCTCAGCGGGTAACGATAATTGAGTAGCGTAAGGATTGACCACCTCATGAGGGCGTAACAAACGCACACAATTTTGCAGTAACTCTTTGGTAGTCAGTTGCTTCTTTTTGCTCACCTTACCCGCCGAACAAGCGTTCATATAATCAGTAATCGCCTTCGTTTGCACCCTCGTTTCGTTCACCGCCAGGGTAAAACAACGGTTTTCGTTGTCTTCGTATAGCTCAGTTTTGGTAGTAGCCGCCATACTCGCCACCGGACCATATACCTCTTTGACACCACCACTATTTCTCCCCTGCAAATCCTGGGTAGTGGTAGAACTAGCCAATTTACCGTAGCTGATCAACTCACGAAAAGACAGCAAAGCCTCCTCGCTCAAACCGTCCAAATCCTGCAATACAAACAACTTATTACACAAATCATACTTTCCATAATTGTACAAACTACGGTCGGTAATACGCGTTACATCCAAGGCGCCCTCCTCTGGCATCAACTCAAGAATGGCATTCAACAAGTGCGATTTACCGCTCCCGCTGCTCCCTTGTACTATAGCGTGCAAAGTATCCGGCATTTTATAACTACTTGCTACACAAAAGAGTAACAAACGATTCATCTCCTCGCCTACCACCCCACAAGCCCCGATGTGCTCATTTAGCTTCGTCATCAAATCAGCCGAACGCAACAAAGCCAAACAGTCTTTTTGCAGCGCGGCGGGCACCGGTTTTGGCTGCTTACCCTGGCTTTGGCTACCCGCTAACTCCGCCAACTCCGCATCGCGGTAAGCCTCCAGCTCATCGGCTAACTGGTTTAAATCAATCAACAACAACTCATAAGCAACCCCCAACTTGGCGTTAGCTTCACGGGCCACTTTCTCCATCTGGCGGTCTTCGTACAAATCTACCTTATGGCGCGATTTGCTCCCACCCGACGCAGGATAAATAAACAAGGTTACCTTCATAGACTCCAGCTCCGGTTTGGGCGCCCCTTGCAACTGATAACGACCATTCAAAGTCTCCAACACCAGTTTTTTAGGGTTAGACGTATCGAACCTGAAACCCGGCGCGGGTGCTGCTGTAGTGCCATTGCTGCTCACTTTGGCTGCGCTCCCTCCTCCTGAGTAAAGCACCGTTTTCTGACTCAGGAGATGGTGAAAAATCGACGGCTCGTCCGAAGCTTCCACCACTTCGCCATAAGCCACCAACAAAGAATTTACATCTTCACCCTCCGGAGTAGGCACACTACTAATCGTTTGCGTAGTAGCTGACGCGCCGTGCAACCACACCTTCCAAAGCTCATCCGCCCTGGTTTTCAAAGCCTTGCGCCCCGCATCATCCCCGTCAAAAAACAAATAAATCTCCTCCAGATGAGGCATTTGCACCACCAACTGTTTGTGCGCCGGAGTAAGCCCATTGGTTCCATACAAAGCCAACACCGCCGTAGCATCATCATCTACCGGAAAAGACGCCGCATCAATCACACTCTCCGTAAGTACCAGATACTTAGTGCTTTGCGCGTCAGGATAACCAGGGTACAAGCCTTGGCGCTGCGTGCTATAAAAATGCCGTTGGTCGCCCTCGTTGCTAATGCTGCGCCCATAAAAACTCACAATATCACCTTCAGCATTCTTCAGAGGAAAAATAATACAACCCCGACCCCAAGCCGAAGAAATACCCAAAGTATCCAGCCCGGCACGCAAAGGCTTGCTCAACTTTCCATCGTGAAAACCTACTTCCTGGATACCCTCCAAACCACGACTTTGCATGTATGCCTGGGCTGCCTTACTTTGAGCAAACGCCTTTTGGAAATGAGCAAAAGCCGCCGTCATCGTCTTCACCCGTACTTTTTCAGATATAGCAGGCTGCGCCTGAACCAAAGAAGGCGAAGGAGCCCCTACTCCACCAGTGGCACCTAACAAAGATTTGCACTTCAAAATAGCCTCGTGCTTGCTCAACTTCTCCTGGTGCATCACAAAATCAATCACATCTATAGGCTTCCCGTGCACCTCACAATTGCTGCTAAAGCAAAATACCGTGTCCGACTTTGGAAACACCTCCATACTCGGCTTGGTATCATTGTGAAAAGGACAACACATGCGATTGTTTCCGTTTACGCTTAAGCCGTAGTGGGCTAAGACGGTGGTGATGGAGAGGTTTTGTTTGATTTGTTGTATAGTCATATTTTTTTTGGATTAATAAATCTACAAAGCAAACATATAAATATAGATTTATGTATCCAAATTAATAAAGCACCAAAATAGCTGAAACAAAAAAATACTAGACAATTAACACTTAAAAACAACTTTTAAGTAACTTTATAGATGTAAAATTCTATTAATATGGATATAGGAGATAAAATCAGAAAGGTAAGAGAAGCTAAAAAACTCTCTCAAAAGGAAGTAGCATTAACACTAAATATGGATCAATCACAATACTCTAAAATAGAAAAAGGTAAGACTGATCCAACAACAGCTACACTAGAGAAAATATGTAAAGCACTAAACGTTGAAGTTGCAGAACTATTTACATCGGACAAAATATTTAAAGATGTTGAATCACTAGATAAGTCTTTGGTAGAAAAAGTACAGTTGTTAGAACAATTAGATGAAGGGGAAAGAAAATCTATTTTTCAAATTATTGATAGCCTTATCATCAAAAAGCGATTAAAAGACACTTTAAATGATGCAATCAACCTAGCCTCATAAGAAACAAAAAAACCCGTACTAAAAATTAGTACAGGGTTTAAAATGTCTTATGACTATACAAGACATAACGTAAAAATAAAAATATCTTCCCACTTTTCAAAGCATAACTCCCTCTTTTTCAGTTCATAAGAAAATAAAAACCAACTCAATTTTATACCACATACTCACTACAAAAACTCATTTAAAATGTACCAACAACAAAAAATAAGACTTGAGATAGACCATAGAGAACTGGATGAAAACTTTCAACCAGGAGAAGTAATTTTGCAAACCCAACAAAACTTAGATTACTTTCCTATTGGGGGAGATTTTAACCAGAAAAAAAAAGCCGTCTTAAATGAAATCAGGTCAACCCCTGTCTACAAAGAAAGCCTCTACTTTCATTATAAAGTATATCTGGACGAAACAATTATTTTTCAATACCAGGGCTTTTTTGAACCAAACCCCCAACTCAGAACTCATATTAAATGGGCTTGGAGTGAAAGTAAAGGAATGGGCGAAGGCATGATATTTACACCCAAAAAACCAAAAAGCTAAAAACTCCTACCCTCTTTTTCAGTTCATAAGAAATAAAAAAAGCCTGACTCAAATTAATGAATCAGGCTTTGGTTTTTTGTTGTCTAGAGAAAGTTTATCAGCTAAGAATAAAAGCTTTCTTAGATATTAAGCTCAAACTATTTTAAGTCCAAATAATGCCTTGATAAACTTGGCATTTCTAATACATCAGCAAATTTTTTGCGAGAAATTTCTGTAAACTCCCAACCTCCAGCAATAATTTCTCCTCCTAAATCAACCAAAGAAAAAAATAGTGCTGATAGAAAATAAGTTTTACGATCATATCCCAAACGAACAGAAATAATATTATCTGTTTTTGATAGTATAACCATCGCTTGGCATTTGAATATTTTGCAGCTTGCTGTACCTAATCCTTTTTCATTCAAACTTAAATCTAAATCTAAGCCAGTATTTACCTGAAACTGATTTACTATTTTATCAATAGAAGGAATTCCTTTATCAAACCTTACTTCAACTATTTTAACCATAATTACTGCTTATCAAACCAATCCTTCAATTTATTCGGTCTAGACCTCACATCAGAAGGAACTTGAAACCTTGTTCTGTCAAAAATATCGGCACAATTTGTTGAACAATTATTAGTGTTTTTATCATAACGTGTTGGAGTTTGAGAAGCTTTATGAAAAGCTCCAAATAGTGCCGACTCGTACTCTATTTCACTTATATTTTTCTCTTGCCTTGTGGTTTCAAACAACTCTAGGTACTCAACGTCACCCTCACTCATTCTCCTAAACATATAGTTTCCATCATAAACCTGTGCTTGCTCAAACCAAGAAGTAACACCACTACCATCTTGTATTCCTATAATGCTATGTCCAAGTGGGTATTTATGTACATATTTCCGATTTGGGATGGTAATCAATATAATCTTAGCTTGTTGACCTAAGTTCTTATATTTATCAGAATATTGATCTAGTTTAGATATATCACCTAATTCAGAAAGACGTTTTTCTGGTGATATTACTATTGCTGTTCTTAGTCTAGTTTCATCCCCTTCAGTAGATGCGGTAAACTTTATTCTATTATATTCGCTCAGATAACTTGTATAAGGTAAAAATGACGTTCCCTGCTCAGAAACTACTGTCGTACCGTAGTAGGCTTCCTTCGTCAAAGGAGGTTTGGATATATTTGGAGCCACTCTAAACTGAAGATTCTTAGCCTTACCAGTTTGAATTCCAAAGAAACCATAAACACCTTGACGCGACCTTTGATAGCTACCTTGTCCTCCTCTAGATGTACTAAGCCTCTGTGTTTGAGTATTTGAAGTAGTCGTTCTAAGTAAAGGTCTTATGTTTATGACAGGAGCTATTCTTAAAAGTTCCTCCAGCCCATCCAAATCAATCGCCTCAATAGGTTTATTCCCCGCAAATTGATAAGGCGTATACCAGGGATAACTCGGACTCAAAGGATCAACACTCAAGAACTTCGCAATGGCTGGATTATACAATCTAAACCCATAATCTTGAATCAGTTTACCCCACTCCTGGTCGTTCTCCTTACCATTAAACCCATACCTATAGTTCCCAAAATCAGTCTTATTCAGAGCAATTCCGGTAACCTCCAACGAACTTCCGATATTCGGCGTTGGGTCTTTCAAATGAAATAAAATTTTGGTAGTGTCACCTATGGCTAAGTAACGAAGTTTGAAGTTTCCAGCGGTTTTGTAAACTTCTTCTTTAATGATTTGATTAGTGGCGGCATCTTTGATCGTCACCTTAAGTTCGTTATCGCTTGAACTCAAACTATCCAGGGCAACATCAAAACTCACTTCGTAAGTCTGCAAAGGAGTCGAGGCGTATTCTTTTCCAAACACCCATTTCGCGGTATCCGGTGCGTAGTCCAGATGCACTTTAAGTGCCGTCTCCAGACCGATGCTTCCCATCCAGCCCGTCATCTCGTAAATGCCCCAACCATCCGGTAAATTCACCGGGATCAACACGGGCGCAACCTCGTCGCCGGGCTGCTCCATTCCAAACGGATAGTAATTCTTAAACGTCCGTACATTGGCGTACTCCGTAAATACGTTTCCAGCCTCCAGGTAACGTTTTTGATCCGTTACCACACTGCGGACGTTAGTAAGGTGGTCTTTTAACTCGTAACGTTTTTCGCCTACCAAACGCGCTACTGCATTGGTATTTGTTGGTACACTGCTCAACAATCGACTGGTTTCTACCGTCCCCAAACGTTCACTACCATACAAACTTAACTCTTTTTGGGTAGTTTCCCAAGTACTGGTAGCAGCATTGTACTTTTGCTCATAAATTGCCATCGTATTGCCGTCCATGTCGCGGGTATAGTAGCTCACTTTCACCTTTTCGGGGGCGGCCGTAAAACTTCTAACAAAGCCTCCGTTGCCATCGCTTACTACAGCAGCATAGCTCACTTCTTTTTTAAGGCGGTTACCGCTGGCATCGTACCAATAGCGAATGTGGGGCTTTTTGGAGGTAGCCGTAGCAGGGCGTACCTCGCTTACCTTGCCTTGCATGTTCCACACAATCACGATGTCTTCGGCGTGGTCGCGCACCAGGTTGCCTATGTCATCATAGTCATACTGGTTGGTGCCAGTGACCTCTTTTTCAATTTTTTTGCCCGCCACTGAATCGGTCACTTTGTCCAATTGGTTGATGGTTTTGGTTTTGTAACTATAGGTCAGGTTGTCTAACAAGCTACCCGTTTTGTCGTAACGCTTCAGGGTCAGCAAGTTGCCGTTGCCATCGTAGCTATAGTTGGTATGCAAGGCGTTATTAGTAGCCGCAGTCGCCCAGGCGGTGCCACTCCACTCATACATATTCGCCGTTTTGATCCGGTTTAGGCGGTCGTACTTATACTGAAAAGCCCTTTGTATCTGTTGGTTTTGGTTCACCCCTCGCAAAGCACTTGTCCAGGTAGCAATGTTGCCATTGTAGAGGTTGTAATTAGCCCCTGGCTTTAAGGTAGTATTGCCTGCTGCGGCAAACGATGAAGCATTGTCGTGTACATAGTCACCATCGTAAAAAGTAAGCGACATGCCCCATACATCGGGGGCAAAAGCACTGCCCGGTTTGCCATCTCCGCCCAAGTCTTTGTTTACATCCAGTATCGGACTGTTCATCCCCTTGATCCATCCGTGGATGGTGTAGGCATAGTCTACGCCCTGAATTTTATCTTCGCCTAATTCGGTACGCTTGAGCGGTCCGTGCAGGTAATAATCGTATTGGGCGTCTTTGTCCCAAATATAACCATCGCGCGAGGTTTCTACCAAAGTCAATCGGTTGTCTTCGTCGTAGGCATAACGGTGCAAGAAACGGTCTGCACGACTGGTATCGTCGTTGAACCTCACCTTGAGCACTTTGCCACTGATCAAGTCATAATCGTAGGCAAGGTGCATGCGGTAATTGAGTTTTTCGCTGCCCGTTTTGCCATTGTCCAAACCAGGAGTTTCCTGAATGAGCCAGGTAACATTGCCGTGCGGATCATAGCTAAAATAAGTGCGCACGGGGTCGGTGTTGCCCTGGTTATACGCCAACGTATAGCTTACCCGGTTGCGCAAATAAGTTTGGGTGTTGGCTTCGGCGAAATAGAAGGCATTTTTGCCCGTGTGCTGGTCGTTGGCAAAGGTGCCTGGTACATTATAAAAGCTCAATACCTGTTCGCTCAGCCCGGTATTCGGGAAGGCATTGTTGTCTGCAATGGTATTGTTTAGGTCAATGTCAGGAATATTAAATGCCATAGCCGGAAAGCTCACCCCGGTTTGGGTAGCACGCCCTGCCTCTATGGTTCTGCCCAAGGCATCGTATTTTACGTAAGCATAAGCATTTTCATCTTTTTGTTTGTCGTTTTGCGAAAAGCGAATCCTCCCTAATTGATCGTGCACAAAGTTGGTAGTACCACCATCGGGCGTATGTTGGTTAACCATTTGCCCCAAACTATTGTAGTTGTAGGTGGTGCGCATGATATGTGCCGGGCGGCGATCACGGTTTAAGTTGGTATCAGCCAATAAGCGTACTCCAGCCGGAGGCACGGTTTGGGTAAGCTGCCCGGCACGGTCAAAGTAATACAAGGTATAATGGTGTTGCCTTTGCTCAAAAGTTACCTCCAGGTTGCCAGCAGGCGCTTTGCACTGAGTTTTGAACATCGCGGCTAACTTTTCCTGTTCGTCTTGTACACACTTTTCGGTAATGGTGGTCATTTGCTCTTTGGCGTCGTCAAACACTACCTGAAACTCAAACTGAGGCAATTCGGGCTCTTTGGGTTTTACTTCAGGGGTTTTCCAGCGCAAGCTGATCTCAAAAGTGCGTTTTTTACGCGGCCTTTCTATTTCGGTGGGCTCGCTTTTGATCGCACATTTGTCAGGGCCGCTTATTTCTACATAATACCAGCCCTTAAACACCAGGTGCTTTTCGTCGAGCACCACCCTTAGGTCGGGCTCAGTAGCCGATACTGAAGAAGCCTCATGGCTTTCGTATACTTTGGTGTATTTGCTTTCGTCGGTTTCGTCGCCCGCAGTAAAGTTCTCGTCTATTTTCAATCGGTACCACACCACATGGTAAGGGCCAGTGGGGTAATCGTTTTGCCCGGCAGTGGTGAGCTCGGCGCGGGCAATCACTTCGCATTTTTGCGTGTCTACTTCTACAATGGCTGTATCTAGCAGAGGAGCGTAAGGCTCAATGGTAAAAGCTTTTTCGTTGGGGCAAATCCCGGCAACGGTTACAATCACCTTATAATCGCCTGGCTCCAGTTGTTCTATCAAAGCCGCTTCATAAGCATTGCCTTGGTCATCAACGAGCAAGGTTCCATCTGCCTTTTTCCATTGGAATTTCACCTTCTTTTTTGCTCCCACCACTGTAGCAGCCGCTTTGCCGTTGTGGGCATCGGTACAAACCTCTGGATCGGTGTTTACCGTAATTTGTACCTCCAGGTCTTCTACGTCAAACTTCACCAAGCCAATACAGCTGTAGTTGTCTTTGCCCACGGTTACTTTAGCCTGGTAGTTACCTACCCCTACGCCAGTAATGGTGAGTTCATTGTTGGCGGGCAAGGTGGCAATGTCCTGGGTAGTTACTACTGTACCATTTTCGTCCAGCAACTCTACCCTATAGCCTCCTGCCGGGGCAATGCTCAAGCCGTTGTCGTGGTTAGCGTTTACAATTACTTTTACATCAGTAGTACCCGCCGCATCGCATACATATTGGGGGTTGCCTCCCTGCAAGCTTAGATTAATGGGCAAGCCCTGAAAACTAAAGCTTTGGGTTACCTGACAATATTCTTCCCTACAATTGCTGCAACCGGTATTGGGGTCAAGGGCTTTGTAGGCCTTGATAATGATGGCGTACGTCTCGTTTATTTGAGGGTTGGCTACGTTTATTTGGGTACCCGTTACCTGCGTAGCATTTGCCGGGGTTACCCCCGAAATAGTGGTTTCAGGTACAATCACTCCTCCTTGTGGGTCGAGCACGGTATAGGTATACTCTTTAAACTCGGCGTGCAACTGGGCGGTGCTAATGTCAAACTGGAGCGTAGCCGGGCTAAACAAGTTCATTTTGCTGTTGTCACAACTTACATAACTTGTTTTGATGTTGGTAATCACTGGGCTGCCGTCGTTTACCGAAGCCTCCGCAGTAGCCACGCATTGTCCTGCCTTAAGTTCTACCGTATAGTTGCCAATGGCTAAACCAGTAAGGGTCAGCTCGCCGGCGGTAGCGGTTTGTATGCCACTGTAGGCGTTTCCATCTTTGAACACCCTGTAGGTAGCCGCTCCACTAAAGGCCAAGTTAAACTTCAACTCACCTCCGCCCGCATTGCCACAATTGGTACTGCTGTTGGCTACTGCCGTAATAGTGGGGGGCGTACCACTGGTGATTGCCAAGGGGCTGCTTGCGCTACCTGTACCACAATCGTTTTTCCCTTGCACGGTCAGTGTTCCGGTGGTAGTGGGAGTAAAGGTGTAGTTGGGTTGTTGTGAAGTATGGGTGGTAGCCACCAGGCTGGTATCAGCCGGGGTAAACGTCCATACATATTCGTATGCCCCCGCCACGGTAGTAGTGGTATAAGTAACCGCTTGATTGGCGCAAGTGTTGGAGGTACCCGTAATGGTGCCCGCAACGGCAGGTGTATTGCCTAGATTGATGGCAAGGCTTGCCGGATTTGCCGCTCCACAACCGCTGCTTGCTACTACCTGGAGGGTGGCACTGGCCAGCGTCACATTGGTAAAATCGATGGTAATGCCCGAAGTAGTGGTTTCTACCACCGTAGGGTTGGTGCTCAACACATTGCCACTGGTAGCTGTAGCTCCGGCAGGCAAGGTCCACTGATAAGTAGTGGCTCCGTTTACTCCGGTTACTATGTAATCGGCTTGGGGAGACACATTTTTGCATATTTGAGGGGCTCCGGTAAGGGTTGCCTGACCAATGACATAGTTTTTGGTTACATACCCTATTGTTCCGACCAATAATTGGGTTTGTGCAGTCGCAGTGGTTGTTTGGCTACCAAACATCACCGCACCAGGATAACTAGGAAATGCTGACACCAACATTTCTCCCTGCTTGTTTGCTGTCAGGTCAAATGATGTTGGAGAAAAATAATTCCAAACAGGACCTATATCTTTAACCCATTCAAAATTGCCATTGCCATCAAATTTACTCAATACTACATAATCAAACCCCACACCAGGCGCCACTGTATTGCCAAACGTATAAGAAGTTGTTTCTTCAATGGTCCCTAATAAATACATATTATCAAACATGTCTAGCTGAAAATGATAAAGGGTATAGGTATAAGCATCACCTTGCGCTAGTTGTTTGGCAAATAATAAATCTCCATTGGCAGCATATTTTGCCACGTAGGTTACGTCTTCGCCCGTGATGTTTAAATCTGAGGTGCCAGTAGTATTATCCAATACTATTTTTGTCGAGGAATTGTAAAACAACCTTCCCAAAACATAGGTTTCGCCTTGAGCATTGGTGCGTATTTGCGCAATTTCTCCTTGGCTAATGGCACGCTGCCACAGTACTACCCCATTGCTGTCATACTTTTTGAGTACTGGATTGTTTGAAACATCATAACTCACCAGATAGGCTTCGTTGTTGGGCGACACACTTCCTATTAACCCAGGTTTAGCCCACAGAAGGGTGCCCTGATTATCATATTTGCGAGCAGATTCATTGTCTATAAAGACATGTACATTGCCTTGTGCATCTACAGTTAATTCCCGAACAGGGTTGGTAGTAGGTATGTCTTTCAGCCAGGCCACTGCTCCATCTCGGTTGTACTTAATCAAGCACAAATGGAAATCACCCCCTGATGAAGTCAAGGTTTGGCTGCTTCCTTCAAAGCTTGCAATGCCCTGATAACGGGCAATCACATAACTATTCCCCAGACCATCGGGCCTTATGATACCGTCCTCCAAATAGTTGGCTTCTATTTTCTTCGCCCATTTTACCTCATCCTCGCTGAGGTATTTCATTACAAATAAGGCGTTAGGTTGTTGGGTTTGCAAGGTAATGTTGCCCAATTGTATAGATGAACCCTGAATCTCACCCACCACAAAGGTTTCTTGTTGGGCGTTGACAGACATACTCACCGAACCAGCATAGTTTACATTGTCCCAATGCTTGAACGACTGAAAACGCTGTTGTCCATCAGTATTTACTATTTTAATCGAATTGGTAGTAAAGTTACAACTTCCATTACTGATGACAGCATAGTAGGTACCCGCCGTAAGTTGGGATATGGTAGCTGGACTGCTCACCACGTTTACATCTGTATAATTGCTCAATAGCACACTGTCTTTGTACAAACTATAGGTTTGTCCATTGGTATGTAGCACCAAACCTCCCGTTGGGCTGGCGTCACACACGCTGTTACTTTTTAGGTGCAGGTAACCACTCGATGCAGTTAAGTTATTGAGAGTTAATGTACTCGCAGCTCCCTCGCCACATTGGTTATTTTTCCCCTTTACGGTAATGTCTCCGCCGGCAAAACTGGAAGTAAAATCAAGTTCAATGAAATTGTCTACTATAGTAATAGTACCTGTAGCCCCGGTTACTGCCTGAGCCACTCCGGCAGGTAACGTCCATATATATTCGTCGGCTCCGGCAATGGCAGGTATCGAGTAGTTGCTTGCCTGGGTGCCTGGGCATACGCCTGTAGCTCCGGTAATGGCACCAGCAGCAGCAGGCTTGGGGTTTACAATTACAAAAAATTTGCTGGGTTGGGTAGTACAGGTGGCATCGGTATAAGTTACTTGTAGTTCATTGTTGCCACTGGTCGCAGCCGATGTTGCTTCAGCCACTATTTCGTGGGTGCCTTGGCCAGAAATGATTGACCAGCCAGTAGGTACTACCCAGGTATAGGTAACCCCTGTTACCACCGGAACACTGTAGGTGTGTGATACCCCAATACAAGTAACTGAGCCCGTGCTGGTGGCAATTGCCCCTGCATCTTTTACAGCGCCAGTAGTGATGTACATTTCTGAGCCAGAAGAGAAATCGACATGGGCATTAGAGTTTGCCTCCAGCCAGTTTCCCGATACAGTACTGGGTTTCACCTCCCAGGTGTTGCCATTATAGTGTGCCAATTGGGGCGTTCCTGACAATACGCAACCCCCATTAGCAGGAACACTTACCAAGACACTGTACACTCCCTGTCCTGGTAGAGTTTTTATTCGCCAATGCTCACAAGTCCCTACTTCAATACAGTTGTGGGCGGTATTTACGGGGGTTATTGTAGGAAGATATTCTACTTCAACTTGTTGGGTAGTAGTACTTCCTTGATAATTTAAACGAATAGGACGGTAACTGCCTGACTTGCCCAGAGGCAATACGTGAGTCACCCCTAAATGCCCTGACACCCAAACAGCGCCCTCGATGTACTTGCCTTGGGTACCATCTGCTCCTGGAAAAGTAATAGAAGGTCTTAGGATAAGGGCAGTATTTACGCTATTTACCCCTCCTTGAGTAAACTTTAGTTCTCTTTGGACGTCCAAAGGGGTTTGTATGAACAGTCTCCCCGTTGGCTTTTGTAACGCTACCTTGTTGATATAAATTGGTGCAACCTCTCCATTGATATTATCTAATACTTGGGTTCCATTGCCGTTGAAAGTTATTAAGCCACCATTTGAAAAACTTCTAAAGGTGCCAGAGGGATTGTCTATGTATACATTCCCTCCAAATACAGGTTGTTTCAAAATGAGGGTAGCGGTACCTATAGTATGAAAAGTAGCATCGGATAAAAAAGTCCCATATAGATCAAAATAATTCTGTAACCAACTGGAGTAACTCCAAACCCCATTGTCATGTACGGTAATGTCTATGGGTGCCTCCGCAGTATCATAAAACGACCCTGTACTTACCCTTAGCGTAGTGGCGGCTTTATAAGTACTGTAGGAACCTTTATACTCAGGGACGTCAATGTGAGCTCCACCCACAAACTCTGCTGTGACTGTCTGTAGCTCAAAATCTCCTGTGCCTACAAAATTGAATACATCTTGCATGACCACCCTCATCAAAAGGAGTTTACCTCCGCTTACTCCCCCGCTACCAGGGCTAATGGTTTGACCTGCCCCTAAAGTAAGGTCGCTAATTTCTATCTGACC
>NZ_AAWS01000088.1 GCF_000169175.1 Microscilla marina ATCC 23134 | reverse complement strand
CTCTACTACAGTGTTTACTCCAAGCGATAAGCCGTTCTCAGACCAGGAGCTGCCCATTGGCAACGGAACCATCATTGGCAAGGCTTCCAGCTTTAATGGCACCATCCAACTATTGCCACGTACGGAGGCCGATTTTGCCGGACTACAAAACGGTGGTGGGGTTGACCTTTCAGGCAATGTGGCCATTGCCCAACTACGCAATATTTACCAATGCGCCAACACCCAGGTAAAAGGCGCTTTTAATATTACAGGGGTGGTTACTATTTCGCCAGAGCAAGGCAATCTTAATTCAAAAAATGTTTTTATTCAAGATGCCGCCGGAACCGGCATTGCGTTGCGCTTCAAAGCCGACCATAGCCTCAAGCTAGGCGAGCAAATCACTATTAACTGTCAGGGTTTGGCTTTAGAAAAATTCAATGGCTTGCTTCAGCTCAACGAAATAGACGAAGCTACTCATATTATAAGCAAAGGGGCAGCTACACTGCCAACCCCAGTAACTGCTACTATTGCCGACATCAAAGCTGGCAAATATGAAGGGCAACTGGTGAAAATAGAAGGAGTAGAGTTTAAAGGCACGGGGGCATTGAGCGGTACTACAGAAATCACTACCACCGACTGTGCGCAGTCTTTGCCAGTGTATACCCGTGCAGACGCTGACTTTGCAAACACCGCCCGCCCCGATGGTACCGGAAGTATTGTAGGTGTGGTAACAATAACCACTACTCCTCAATTGATCATTCGTGACATGAACGATATTAGCTTTACTGGAGCCAAAGTATGTAATGCTCAGTAAAAACTTAGTAATCAGTGCACTAGAGTAACCCATTGATAAAAAGAGGGTGGCAAACTCTAAAATAAAAAAAGCCCCTTGATCTGTATAGACCAAGGGGCTTTTTTTATCAGTTCAACAGCGCAAACCTATCAATGTTTCTGCAAACTCACCTAAAAAGGCTCGTTTAAATCTGTTAAATCCCCGGTTATTTTTTTGACTGCATTGAATAAAGATCGAGATTTATCGGGAATAGTCGTAGCTTTTAAAGCATGCGCGGTATAATCGTCGTTGAGCCCTATCGCAAAGTTGGTACGCTTTACCCAGGCACGTTCCTCCAGCTCTGCCATTACTTCCAGATTCATTTTTTGGTGCAAACTTTCCCTTGCGTTTTTTATAATATAAGCATCCACATCCAGGTCTGCCATTATAAGCGACGAACTACTAAACACCTCTATTGCCCGGTAAGGAATATGCCAGAGTACTATTTGCGTAAACTGGGGGGTAGCTTGGTATACATCCAATACTTTAAAAATACTATTACAGTTGATAGTGTGCAAACCCCATTTTGCTACTGCGGGGTCTAGCTCAAACAAAGGCGCCGCTTTGCTGGAAGCCACGACAAACCTGCAGTTTTTGACAGGTTTGCCGGCAAAATAAGACATATCGACAAAACAAGGCGAACGCAATATAAGCCCTGGTTCGTATTGAGCAATTGCCTGAGCAGGCAAGCTACAGTCACGATAAAACATCGCCATGCCAGGCAAAGTCCAGTGGATAATCTCGTCGATATTGTCGGGTAAAAAAGAATGATGAGTGTCTTCAGTCATTGAAATGAAATGAGTTAAAGTAATCTTACCCACAGACTGGTGGGGTAAGGCCAAAATAAGAGTAGATCTTGTGGAATATTGATAGTAAGTGCCAAAGTAGAATTAGATATATCTAATGAGTAGGTGTAACCGTCACCGTCATATTATAAACAAGTTATCCTTACCTCAATAGTCCATAGTATTTAGTCGATAGCTGATTCGAGTAAATATTTACCTTGTTAAATACTGTAAACCAGTATTTTATATTAAGATTGCTTACTCAATTTATTTTTAAAAGTGTGTCGGTTTTACGTCCAAACACCCAATTAAATAGTTTTTAAATTCGTAAATAACTGAGAACCAGCAAACAACTTTGACTAAAATCACTGCAGAGTATTGTACCTGTAGCTTATAGCTAATTACTTGCGGCTAAGTAGCAGGACAAAATTGTCTGCACTTTATGGCTGTATGGTTTTATTGTTCCGCTATGCGTCGAAAAGCCATATAACAATACAACCATTGAACCATAGTTATTTATGTCCAAGTACTTACTTAATTGTAAACTTAAACACTATAGCTGGAAGTGAAGTAGTAGCGTATCATGGGGCAATTTCTTTTCTTAAGAAAAATTATAACATTGCTGTTTCTAATTTTTTATCTTTGCAAAACTACGGGCATTGCATTGCTCAATTATTTGGTTCCCCCATGGCGTCATATAACTGACGGTCAATACTTTTTTTACAACGTTGTGTGGAGGATTAAAGGTTACTTTTTTAGCTTAAATGTATATTGTTTGAGCCAACGCTGATTCAAAGAAAATAAAAATATATAATAATGAATATAGGAGACAGAGTAAGGACACTTCACGGTACAGAAGAAGGTATTATCTCTAAAATAAGCGGCAATGTAGTAGAAATAGAAATAGAAGATGGTTTTTCTATTCCAGTGCTCAAAAACGAAGTGGTGGTGGTAGCCAAAGAAGAAGAAAAACGCTTTGGAAGCGGCTATCAGGAAGAAGATCAAGGCAGATTTGCCGCACGCCCTACCGACAAATCGCCTGCCAGCCCGGCTATTTTTTCCAGCAAAGGCATTTATGCCGCCTTTGTACCCGTTAACGACAAAATGTATTCTCTGTATATTGTTAACAATACCGATTTCGACTTGCCCTTTACTGTAGGGGTAGAAAAAAATCAAAACCACCAAGGTTTATATGCAGGATTGATTCGCGGGCGTGACTCGATCAAAATAAACGAAGTAAACATCAAAGACTTTGACAATTGGGGCGTGTACATATTTCAGTTTTTGTTTGCCAAACGAGGCTATTTTGCTATCAAAGCCCCTTTTGTTAAAAAAATGCGTTTCAGAGCCTCTACCTTTTTCAAGAGCAAAGCCAAAGCTCCGGTAATTGAAAAAGAAGCTTATCTTTTTCAGCTCGACAAAGATGAAACCAGTGGCACGCTCAGCAGCCACGACATTGGCGATATACCTCAGACTGATGCCGAAAGCCAGGCACAGGCAAAAAACCAGCAAAAACCGCTGGATGCAGCCAAACTCAAAGAACAAATGTTTGCCAAAAATGAGACGACTACCGTTAAGGACAAACCCCAATTTGTAGAAACACCTGAGTTTGAAGTAGACTTGCACATTGATAAGCTCACGGGCGACTCAAATAATATGAACCGCGGCGAAATACTAGAGCTGCAGCTCAAAACATTTGAAAACAAACTGGAAAATGCCATTGCCAGTGGAATGAGCGAGATTATTTTTATCCACGGAGTAGGCAACGGGGTGCTCAGCAAAGAAATACACAAGCGTTTGAGCAAAAACAGTGACATTCAGTACTACGAAGACGCCCACAAAGAAAAGTTTGGCTATGGTGCCACAGCCGTAAAGCTGAAGTAACACCTTTGAACAAAACCTTTCAAATAAAGCAACGAATCCCTGTTCAGGCAAAAAGAACAGGGATTTTTTGATGGGCAAATTTTAAGGTGTAACAAAGTAAAGAGTGGTGGGTTGGGTAAGTGTTGGAATGGGCTAAAACTTCATCAAAAATTCATACTTGTTTTAAGCTTTTTCGTCTAACTTTGTTGCCTGGAAACGTGGTCAAAATTCAGGATTGTATATTTTTTAGTCACACTTTAGAAAGGAGGTATTGTTAATGTCGTTTGTGCTTACCAAAGATCTTTTAGACAAGGTTGAGAAAGCCGTTGATACTAAGAATAGTCAATTTGTAGAAAACGAACTCTCGCTGTTGCGTCCAGCCGATATTTCTACTGTATTGAACGAAATGGATACCGAGCAAGCTATGTTTGTAATGGACTTGCTGACGGTAGAAACAGCGGCAGAGATTATCAGTTACCTCGACGAAGATGTGTGTATCCCTTTTATAAGAAATTACCCCTCTGAAACCATTGCCCAATGGATTAATTACATAGACTCAGATGATGCCGCAGATATTTTGAACGAGCTGCCCCTGCAAACGAGGGAAGAAATCATTGCCTTTTTGGATAGTAAAGAAAAAGCTGATTATATCATAGATCTTTTGCACTATGAAGAAGACTGCGCCGGGGGCTTAATGGCAAAAGAGCTGATCAGTGCCAACATCAACTGGACGGTGATTCAGGCTATAGATGAGATTCGCCGACAGGCAGAAAAAGTTGAGAAAATTTACTCGTTGTATGTAGTCGATAACCAAGAACGTCTGCTGGGGAGGGTGTCGCTCAAAAAAATTATTTTGTCGAACGACGAAACCCGGATTGCAGACATTTATGAGCAAGGCATAGTGGCAGTAAAAACCTATCAGGACGAAGATGAGGTAGCCGAGATTATGCGTAAGTATGACCTGGCAGCAGTGCCCGTGATCAACGAACGGGGCAAGCTCATGGGGCGCATTACCATTGACGATGCCGTAGATGTGATCACCGAACAAGCAGAAGAAGAACGCCAGATTATTACGGGTATTTCTGAAGATATAGAAGAAGACGACAATGTACTCATGCTTACCAGGGCACGCTTGCCTTGGCTCATCATAGGTATGGCGGGCGGCTTAATGGGGGCTCGTTTTATTGGACTTTTTGAGAAAGACCTGGCAATTCTTCCGGCAATGGCCTTTTTTATCCCACTGATTACAGCTACCGGAGGCAATGTGGGTATCCAATCGTCGTCTATTGTGCTTCAAAGTTTGGCAAATAAATCTATGATTGGCGTCAATTACTTTCAGCGTTTGTTCAAGGTGTTGATCGTTGCCATTATCAATGGAGTAGTTATTTCGGTCATTGTGTTTGGTTTTACCATTATTCTGGGGCAAACCGTCAACCTGGCGGGCATTGTAGCCATTTCGTTGTTTTTTGTAGTATTGCTGGCCTCATTTATGGGTACCATTACCCCACTGGTGCTCGACAAACTGGGCATTAATCCAGCGTTGGCAGCCGGACCTTTTATTACTACCGCAAACGACTTGCTGGGCTTGGCAGTCTATTTTTCGACTGCTCATATGCTCTACAGCTTTTAAATATTGGGCATATAAAACAAAAAACAGTACTGAGCCAATCATTTTACCCCTGTAGAGCAAATAGCCTTGCCTCTAAAAAAAACTTTTACGAACTTAGTTATTGTAGTGCTCATGGCGTATTTTTTTATAAACACACACTAGATTCATTTACAATATGGCTTTTAATATACTCATCATAGATAAAATGCACCCCTCTATTACCTCGCTGCTTGAGTCGCGTGGTATCCAGGGTGACTATCGTCCGGATATTACCCGCGCAGAGATTTTGACAATCGTAGACAAATACGAAGGATTAATGGTTCGGAGTAAAACCGCCATCGACGAAGACTTAATTGGGCGGGCTTCGCGCTTAAAAGTAATTGCCAGGGCGGGTGCTGGACTTGATAAAATAGACTTATCGGCAGCCAATGCCAGGGGAATTAAGGTATTGAACGCTCCAGAGGGCAACCGCGATGCAGTAGGCGAACAAACTATAGGTATGCTGTTGTCTTTACTACACAATGTGCAACGTGCCGATTGGGAAGTAAAGAACTTTGCCTGGAAACGGGAAGCAAACCGAGGGGTAGAGCTTATGGACAAAGTAGTGGGGGTGATAGGCTACGGCAATATGGGCAAGGCTTTCGCCAAACGCTTGAGTAGCTTTGGATGCAAAGACGTGATAGCTTATGACCGCCGCCCTGACCGTGGAGACGAATATGCCCGACAAGTGTCTATGGACGAGGTGTTTGAACGTGCCGAAATAATAAGCCTGCACGTACCACTCGACGAATATACTTATGAGCTGGTAGATGATGATTTTTTAGATTGTTTTGAGCATAATATTTACTTGGTAAACACGGCAAGGGGCAAGGTACTCGTGCTAGATGCATTGCAACGAAAAATACAAGAGGGCAAGGTGTTGGGAGCGGCTTTGGATGTGCTCGAAAACGAAAAACTACAGAATTTGAGTGAAGCCGAGAAACAAAGTTTTGAGTTTTTGCGCAAGTCACCCCACATTATCATGACTCCTCATATTGCTGGTTGGACGCACGAGTCTTTCCAGAAAATAAATGAAGTATTGGTAGATAAGATTCAACAGTATTTGCAAGTCAAGGAGAAGATTTAGTTTTTTGTGCTTTGTGGAGCTGTTAGCTTTTCTGGTCTTCGTGGAGGTTTAGCCGTTAGTTTTTCTGGTCTTCGCGGAGGTTTAGCTATTAGCCTTTCTTGGTCTTCGCGAAGGTTTAGCCGTTAGCTGTTAGCTTTTCTGGTCTTCGTGGAGGTTTACCGTTGGCTTTTAGCCTTTCTGGTCTTCGTGGGGGTTTTCTCGCTTTCGCAAATATGATAATCACCATCGAGCAAAAGCTAAAAGCCCAACCAATACAAACAGTTAAACTAAAGCTAATGGCTAAAAGCTAAACTATATCGTAGCTCAAGAAAAGGCTAATGGCTAAAAACAGCTCAAGAAAAAGCTAAAAAAAGAAACCAAAATTAAAAAATGAGTCATAGAAAAAAGAACCTGATTTATTCAGTAGTTTTATTGTCGTTGGTAGGCATAGTGTATTTGTACCGCAAAAGCCAACACAAAGAAAATTTGGCGAAAGCCCAGGCAAAAACAAGACAGCAAGCCCCAAACAAGGCAAACAAAGTAAAAGTGACCGGGACTACTATGGGTAAGATTGTATACAATGTAACCTATTTGGACGACCAAAACCGTGACTTCAAACAAAGCATCGACTCAGTATTGGTAGCGTTCAACGAGTCGTTGTCTACTTACATCCCCTCTTCCGAGATTTCTACCTTTAACCAAGGCACAGAAGTAAGCTTTCAGTCTCCGTTTTTTTACCCGGTACTGGCAAAAAGCCAAGAGGTATTCCGCCACACCAACGGCGCCTTTGACCCTACTGTAGGTCCTCTGATCAATGCCTGGGGGTTTGGGTTTAAAAAAGCAAAAGAGGGCAAAGTCCCTGTAGACTCACTCAAACAGTTTGTGGGGTTCGACAAGTACTTGAAGTTTGACAAGCAAAAGCTCCAAAAAAACAAGCCAGGTGTGGTGCTGGATTTTAGTGCCATTGCCAAAGGCTACGCTGTAGATGTGATAGGCGAATATTTGGCAAATCAGCAAATAGCCAATTATGCTGTAGAGATTGGCGGTGAAGTACGTTGTCAGGGTAAAAATGCAGAGGGCAAAACCTGGCTGTTTGGGGTAAAAAACCCTCAATATAAAGAAGGTAAAAGCAAACATCAATCATCAGTGTTCAGTGCCATTTATTTAGACAATAGGGCAATGGCTACTTCAGGCAATTATGAGAATTTTTATGTAAAAAAAGGCAAAAAATACGCACATACTATAGATCCAGTCACAGGATACCCAGTAGAGCACTCACTGTTGAGCGCCTCGGTGCTTGCCCAGGATTGCATGACGGCTGACGCTTACGCCACCGCGTTTATGGTGATGGGTTTTGAGAAAGCTAAGGCATTGCTTACCAAACACAAGCACCTGGATGCTTACCTCATTTATGCTGACGACCAAGGCAAGCTACAGGCGTATATGACTGAAGGCGCCAAAAAATATTTGGCAAAGTTGTAAACCTGCTCTTCTCTCTTCCTTCGTCTCAAAACTTTATACTAAAGTTATAACAAGGAAGTGAAAGGTCAAAAGTTTTTTTATAAATAACCCTTCACATTTTGTTACCTAAAAAGTGAATGCTACCATCTGATTTTTTTCAAGCAACTTGTTTTTTATTAAATATAGTGTTATTTGCAGTAATTTAATAAATTATTGATCAAATTATACACTACCCTCATGGTGCTAAGTCTCAAGTATAAGATTATGATTATTCATTAAACAACTCTTATATAATAATGATGACTGATTGGTGTCACGTTGGTAGAATAAAACACAACATACTATAATGAAAAAATCAACATTTACCTTCTTATTACTCAGCTTTCTGCTGTCTTCTTGTGCCACCATATTGAATGGTAAATATCAAAAAGTGGCAATCATTACTGATCAGAATAATCAAGTATACATTAACGGTAAAAAAGCCCAAGAAGTAAAAGGAAAATATCGGTTAAGACGGGATGGTAAAGCCAAAGTGATTACAGTAAAACAAGAAGGGTATAAAAACGAGAGTATTGTGGTGATGCAATCAAAAAAGTCGCCTTGGTATAAATTAAGTATTTTCCCTTTTGGCGTAATACTCGCATTTATGGGCGACTCAGGAGATAAGACTTATGACTATGCAAAGCAGCTGAAAGTAGGCACAAAGATGACTCCCAGTATTACGGCAAGAAGCAAAGACATGAAGCAACTTCGCTTGAATAAAGTAGAGGTAGATGTAAACAGCGAAAACCTGAAATACCGCATATCGAACAACTACCCAGGCTTTTTACTGGGAGAACATTGGGCCAACTTCAAAAATATAAACCAGGGAGATGAGCTTAAGTTTAAAAATACTATTTTTACCTCTATGCTCAACAACCTGCTTAAAGACAAGGGGTATATTGACACTACCATTAGAGCGTTAAAAAATAGTTATTTGAATAACTTATACCTGAATGCTACCATCGATAAGTTGAGTATAAACACAGTTGCCATGAGCAATAGACTTGGCTGTACATCTGAAAGCATCTTTTTTGGTAAGTTTTTGTATGTCGCTTTGAGTATTCGCTGGAAGGTACTCGATTATTACAAACATGAGGTATACACTACTGAAACTCAAAGTTTGTCGAGTCATGCCTGGATTTCTAATTACAACTGGTACGGGTCATCGATGGCTACCAGGGAAAAAGAAGCTTTTCACCATGCCACTAAAGATGCCGTAGAGCGAGGACTTATTGAGTTAATGTCTGCCAAAAAAATGCAAGAGCTATTGAGAGACAAAAGTCAACAAGAAAAAGAAGCACGATTTACTGCATTGCAAGTGGCCAAACCTAAAGCTTACGTGTCTAATTTCAACCAGGCAGTGCAAGCATCAGTAACTATCAAACACAAAGAAGGACACGGTAGTGGCTTTGTGATTAGCAACAATGGACATATTATTACCAATTACCACGTCATAGCCAACCGGAATAACCTCTCAGTAATATTTGAGAATGGCAAATCATACAATGCAAAGGTGCTAAGGTCAAGTAAAATATATGATTTGGCTGTATTAAAAATAGAGGCTGAAAACCTGCTACCTTTTAAAATAAGTACTGACAAAAACTTTGAGATTGCTCAAGACATTTATACAGTAGGCACCCCTACCGCCGAAGATTTATCACAAACAATCACTAAAGGGATTATTTCAGGTATAAGAAATAAGACAAAAAATATACAACTTATCCAGATAGACGCCAGTGTAAATGCGGGTAACAGTGGAGGAGTTATTGTTAATAAACAAGGGGTAGTGTTGGGAGTCATAAGCTCAAAACTGAGCGGATACGGAATAGAAGGGGTTGCTTTTGGGGTTCCTGCCTACGAAATATTTAACAAACTCAAGGTTGTTTTGACAAATTAGCGTATTATTTTAGCCAATATATAACAAAATTTTTTAATTTAAACCATTCAAAGCACCAAAGAATAAAGAGGTTAATCATTTTTAGATGGTTAACCTCTTTTGCTATTTTGGCACTTTTCAAAAATTAAAGGGAGTATGGCTGTAAACCCGCCAAGGGAGGTTATTGGCTAAATCCAAACAGGGAGAGGCATTTTGTGTATATTTGTGTAATCCAAAAATATTACACCTTATATTAAAACACTTCGCTATATGAATAATTTAATCCATACCTCTCAAAATGAAAAAACTGATGAACACTTCAACCAATGGTTTAGCTCCCCTTATTTTCATATCTTATACAAACATCAAAACTACCAAGAGACGCAACATTTTTTAGATCAACTGGTAGACTTTTTACAACCCCAACCTCACCATAAGCTACTTGACCTGGCATGTGGCAAAGGAAAACATGCCATTTACCTGAGTAAAAAGGGGCTGGACATGACAGGGTTGGACATTTCGGAAAACAACCTGCGTTATGGTCAAAAGTTTGCCCACGAACGCCTGCAGTTTGTACAACAAGACATGCGCGAGCCTTACCAGGAAAATCATTTCGATTTTATTTTGAATCTCTTTACCAGTTTCGGTTTTTATGACCAGGACGCAGAAAACCAAAAGGTGCTCGATGCAGTGCATACGATGCTCAAGCCAGGTGGAAAGTTTTTCCTTGATTTTATCAACCCACCCGTATACGAGCGTAACCTAATACCCTATGAGTTGTCGGTGGTACAAAACATTAAGTTTCAGGTCACCCAAAAGGTGGAAAATGGCATGCTCACTAAAGGAATTCATTTCGATGACAACGGGCAAGACTTTCACTTTGAAGAAAGCATCAAACTATTGTCTTACGACAAGTTTCAAGAGTATATAGAAGCGTCTTCTTTGCGTTTGCTACAAACCCTGGGGGGGTATGATTTTAGCCCTTTTGAGGAGGCAGACTCTGAGCGAATGATATTTGTACTGGAGAAGTAATAAACGTTGAAGCAATCGCTCCACTGGTACACACTTGTTTGGTGTGTACTACTTTATAGTGACAGCTGAAACCATCAGTCCCTCCCCTCTCCAAAAAAAGGAAAAAAAGCACAAGCTGAAACAACTTGTGCTTAATAAGAGTGGGTAGGTAAAACATAACAAATAATTTTATCTCAGACAACGGTACCTACAAATAGAGCTTTCTTATAAAAAATGAGCACCCCCTCTGAGGCTTGCAAAGTATGAAGTTTCGATCGGTCGTGAAGACACTGCCTGAGGCGATAATGTGGTTTTTCGGGGGCATATTCTCCTAAATAGCCTTTTATAAGAAAGCCCTGTGCCTACAAATACCAAGGCTCAAACACCGCATCTTGGGTATAAGCCTCCGCCTTTTGGTGATCAACCAACTTTTCTAACCTGGTCTGGTAAGCATTGAGCTTTTGTACCCCCTGCTCCAACTCTTGTATCTTCTCAAACAAAATACTCGACAAGTTATTGACCTGTGCCTCTACCAATGCTTGTAGGTCAGGGTTTGCCCCTGCCGCCACAGCAGCTTTCTTTTTGGGAGCATTTGCTTTGGCTTTGGGCTTCGTCTTTTTGTTTTTTGGGGTAATCTTCCAAACTATTTCGCGGGTGTTGTTGTCTATGCCTAGGCTATCCATACTATCTTGTGTTTAAGGGTGACAAACTCAATTTGTTAATTATATTGGCTTAAAATCTTTGTTATGACAAATATAATGGCATTTTAATTTACTTGCCAAATTTTTAAACATAAATTTTGCTATTATTTTTAGCAATAGGTAGGAGGTTTCTACAGCCTCAAGTCCTTAGATGCCGATGCATATCGGTGCTTCAAGCTTGAGGCTACTCTACAAGCAACTTACCGATTTATAACACATTGATTTTTAAAGGTTTATAAAACCTGTAGATAGAAGTCCCTGCGAGGTGCGTAAACGGGATGTCGGCATAGCCTCTACTGGCAACTATAGTGACTTAAAGATGTCAACCTGTTTTAGGCAATGACAAATGGTTGAATTTTGTCAACTTATATCAGGCATAGACACTAACACCTAACACCTTGAGCTATCAACTAAAAAATGCCCAAACTATAGGTATTTTCGTAATTCTATGTACTTTAGCTTTTCAAACAATTGTATCATACAAATGCCTGAGCTTACGCCTGACTACCAATATTATTGCGAAATATTTAAAAATACCCCCAAACCCTTTGCTTTTACCGACCTTGATTTGCTCAACGAAAATATTCGGCAAATTTTGAAACGCACGGGTAGCGCCAAAAAAATAAGGGTTGCCTCCAAGTCGGTACGCTGTAGGGCGGTGCTAGAGCATGTATTGGCGGCAAGCGATCAGTTTCAGGGCATTATGAGCTTTCACCCCCAAGAGGCGGTATGGTTGAGCCAACAGGGCTTCGACGATATTCTGATGGGCTACCCCATTTGGCACGAAACCGACCTAAGGGCAGTAGCCGAAGAGGTAAAACAAGGCAAAATGTTGGTATTGATGATAGACAGCCCCGCCCACGTGCAGCGCATCAATGCTATAGGGCAAGCCATGCAAGTGGCGTTGCCCGTGTGCATAGACATAGACATGTCGTCTAAATTTCCGGGCATTCATTTTGGCGTATTTCGCTCATCGGTACACAACGCCACCGAAGCCCTGGAGGTATACGAAGCTATAGAAGCCGCCGATTTTGTGACTTTAGATGGCATTATGGGCTACGAGGCGCAAATTGCGGGTTTGGGCGATAAAATACCCGGACAGGCGGTCAAAAATGCCATGATTAAATTATTGAAAAAACGCTCGATCAAAGAAATAGCCCGCCGCAGGGCTTCAGTGGTGCATGCGCTTGCGGCACAAGGGGCAAAGTTGCGGGTGGTAAACGGTGGGGGCACGGGTAGCCTGGAGAGCACCATCCAAGAGGAGGTAGTGACTGAAGTAACTGTAGGGTCGGGGTTTTATACCCCTGGTTTGTTCGACAACTACAGCCAGTTTAGCCATTTGCCCGCCGCTGCTTAT
This sequence comes from Microscilla marina ATCC 23134, assembly GCF_000169175.1. Lineage (NCBI taxonomy): Bacteria > Pseudomonadati > Bacteroidota > Cytophagia > Cytophagales > Microscillaceae > Microscilla > Microscilla marina. The sequence continues at coordinate 2,919 of NZ_AAWS01000088.1, read as the reverse complement.
GCTATAGAGGTAGTGCGCCAACCCTTGCCCGGCATGTACACTTGCCTGGGGGGAGGTTATGTGGCATCGGGGGCTATAGCCAAAGACAAACAGCCAGTGCCCTATTTGCCCCAAGGCTTTCGCCTGACCGACAACGAGGGCACGGGCGAGGTACAAACGCCCATTACTTACCAAGGCAGCGAAACCCTGACCTATGGCAGCCCCATATTTTTGCGCCATAGCAAGGCGGGCGAATTGTGCGAACGTTTCAATGAAATGCATTTGGTGAGCGAGGGAAAAATTGCTGGCAAGGAGCCTACTTTTAGAGGAGAAGGGAAGTGTTTTTTATAGTTGGTAGTCCATAGTTGGTAGTCAGGAGTCGGGAGTTGGTAGCTTCTGCAAGGTGCTGGGTTTTTACACCTTGTTTTACAAGCAACTAATCATTAGTCGGGAGTTAGTAGCCACTATAGCCTCAAGCTTCTAGCTACAAGTTTGAGGCTAATCTACAGGCTACTAACCGATTTATAAAATTTTGATTTTTAAGGCTTTATGAAATCGGCAGACGATATTTTTTAGAATTGCTTCGCGAGCCAACAGCTTGTAAAATCTCCTGACTACTGACTCCCAACTCCCGACTAAAAAAACTAAAAAACTAAAATTATTATGTCAAAAACTGTTGAAAACTGGGGAGGGAATTTGAAATTTACCCCCACCCAAATTTATTATCCTACCAGCCACGAAGAAGTGGTGGAAGTGGTGAAAAAAGCCCGCGAAAACCAGCAAAATGTCCGCATCATAGGCTCAGGGCATAGCTGGACGAAATTGATCAATACCGAAGATGTGTTGGTGTCGCTGGACGAGTACCAAGGCATTGTTTCTTTAGACAAAGAAAACAATACGGCGGTGGTAAAAGCAGGTACCAAGCTTAAGCTGCTAGGCGAGCTATTGCACGAGCAAGGCTTGGCAATGGAAAACATGGGCGATATCAATGTGCAATCTATAGCGGGGGCGCTCAGCACGGGTACCCACGGCACCGGGGTGGAGTTTAAGACGCTTGCCAACCAGATGGAAGAAATCACCCTGGTAAACGGCAAAGGCGAAACGGTGGTTTGTTCTGACACCAACAACCGCGACTTGTTCAAAGCTGCCCAAATATCGTTGGGGGCGTTGGGCATTATTACCCAAATAAAACTGCGCCTGGTGCCCACCTTCAAGCTCAAGTATGTCTCGGTAAAATCTACCCTGGACGAGACCCTCCAACATATAGAAAAGTTCAAAGCCGACAATCGCAATTTTGAGTTTTACTGGTTTCCATTTACCAAAACGGTGCAGCTCAAGTTTGTAAATATGACCACCGAGCCCGTAAAAAACGTGGGTTTTGCCAAAAAGTTTAATGATGTGGTATTAGAAAATGGCGCTTTTGGTGTACTTAGCCGCATTTCAAGAACGTTTCCAAAGGTTGCCCCGCGCATTAGCAAAATTTCGGCAGCGGCAGTATCCGAAGGAACCTATATCAACCATAGCCATCTCATATTTGCGACCCAACGCTTGGTGCGTTTCAACGAGATGGAGTACAATGTGCCCCAAGAGAATTTTACCACCGTGATCAAAGAAATAGAGGAATGCATCAACCAACACCAGTTCAAGGTACACTTCCCGATTGAGTGCCGTTGGGTAAAAGCCGACGACATTTTGATTAGCCCCGCTTCCGACCGCGACTCGGCATATATAGCGGTACACATGTACAAAGGAATGGAGTACAAGCCCTACTTTGAGGCAATTGAGCAAATTTTCAAAAAATACAAGGGCAGACCGCACTACGGCAAAATGAACACCCTCAAGCACGAAGACTTTGCCGAGCTTTACCCCCATTGGGACAAGTTTAACGAAATACGCGAACAACAAGACCCTGACGGCATTTTCTTGAATCCTTATTTGCAGGGGATTTTTAAGGAAAAAGTGGGGAGTCGGGAGTCGGGAGTTGGGAGTTAGGAGCCCAGGGCGCAAGCTTGCAGCTTGTGGCCAGCGTAGTAAATTCAAGATTAAGTATTAGGGCTGTTCAGAGAAATATTATATATTCTCTTTTCAGTCTTTTTTTTGCTTTTTTTTAGAAACCATTGCCCCCCAGGGCGCAAGCTTGTAGCTTGTGTCCAGCGTAGTAAATTCAAGATTGAGTATTTGTTTTTTGCAAAAACATGGAAGCAAGATGCTTCCTCAATACAAAGGCACAAGTTACGCTACGCTAAACTTGCGCCAGAAGGGGGTTCGCGTAGTAAATTCAAGATTAAGTATTAGGGCTGTTCAGAGAAATATTATATATTCCCCCCTGGCGCAAGCTTGTAGCTTGTGTCCAGCGTAGTAAATTCAAGATTGAATATTTGTTTTTTGCAAAAAAATGGAAGCAAGATGCTTCCTCAATACAAAGGCACAAGTTACGCTACGCTAAACTTGCGCCAGAAGGGGGTTCAGCGTAGTAAATTCAAGATTAAGTATTAGGGCTGTTCAGAGAAATATTATATATTCCCCCCTGGCGCAAGCTTGTAGCTTGTGTCCAGCGTAGTAAATTCAAGATTGAATATTTGTTTTTTGCAAAAAAATGGAAGCAAGATGCTTCCTCAATACAAAGGCACAAGTTACGCTACGCTAAACTTGCGCCAGTGGGGGGACATGTTTTTCTTGTCATTCCGAAGAACTGAGGAATCACCTTAACCGCAAGGATTCAAAAAAATAAGTAGCATGGATAATTTTAAACCATAGGCTCATTTTTGCAAATATAATAAAGCCCTAGGCATGATTCCAGCAGGGAGATTTGTATCTGCTTCGAATCAAATTGCCCATTTGAGAAAGCACCAAAAAAGCCCAAATCATTTTTACCTGATTTGGGCTTTGGTTTTGTAAATACTTCTTACAGCTAAAGTATAGGCTGAATTTGCTTGGTTG
>NZ_AAWS01000087.1 GCF_000169175.1 Microscilla marina ATCC 23134 | reverse complement strand
CTTATGCAGTATCAGTTTTTGCGGATGAAACACCTGATACAAATTACGTCGGTCTTGATAAATGCTCACCTGATCGGTTTCATAGACCAATTGGTTTGCCCCGGCAATCATTTTCACCTCAGTTTCCTTATTTTCCAGGTACTTATTACGAGGCACCATCTTCATCCGCAAATGCATCAAATAATATTGCCCTGGTGCAGGAAACTGCACTTTTTTCATGTCCTGCATCCATTGCTGTAAGATTTGATAGTATTCCTGATGGCTTTGGGCGTTGCCCTGGACACTGGTCCAAAGCAATAACCCAGTCAAGAGGCACTGAATCACTCTTTTCATTTTCTTGGTTTTTTTGGTGTATTGTACTGAGTTTCCTGAATCGTTTTCAAACCCCGTTCGGTTTCTATCAACTTGCGGGTAAGCTGCCCCTGGTCGTTGTATTGATAATACAAGCCAAAGTGTTCATCGTCAAACTGAGTAAGCAAGCGTAACGACTTGAGGTCATATACATAGCAGGTAGTTTGTGCGTCTAATGGTTGAAATTTCACATCATCTACTTTTAATGTCCCAGTAAAGCTGCTGCTTACCACCAGGTCAAAGGTGTCGTAGATAAAAGCATTGCCCGGAATTTCGCCACTAAACAAGACCCACTCGCCCACTTGAGTTACTTTTTTGAGGCTCAAGGTTGTGCTACTCATTTGGCTTTGGTTGGCAAAGTTCCTCAACTTTATATTCAAGGTAGGCTGGTCATAATTGTAGTGTACCCACAGCTTTACAATGCCCCCTTTATTGCTCAATTGACTGGTTTTAATAATTTTGTCATCTTCAGCAAGCAGCGATTGATTGCCAGAGGTCAACGTTTTGCAGTAGAGCCCCGAATGTCCATCTGGCGTGTAAGTGTTGTGCTCGAAACTCTGGAAATAAGTAGACCCATGCTGGGCATTGGCAGCTACCATCATTGGCAAAATGCCTTCTTGGTCGAAGCGTGCCGAACTAAAAATGCCTAAAGGATCTTTTTCTTCCAGGGCGTTGCCATGCGGTGAGTACAGGGTTACTTCGCTTGATTTGATCCACTGGTTGCCAAAAGTAGGGGCTTGCTGGCTCCAGTAACCATTGGGATCGGTAGTAGCAGGTAAGGTAACATTGGTAATGACTCCACCTTTGTAGATGCGATTGCCTGCGGTTACTTTAGGGTCAGACGATACCACATTGTCGCGGTAAGTGTAACTGGTATGGGGGCGCCATATTTTATCCAAAGCGGCTATCACTCCTGCATCGCTCAACCCATACTGGCTTTTTACTGCTTGACTGGCATTGGTTGCCCAATTGTTTTTAAAGGTTTGAAAACCAACACTCAATATGTTTTGGTCCATCTTCCATTGCCCTTCTGTTTTAAAGGGGTTGCCTGCATCGCCATAGGTAATGATAGAACCAGCCGACAAGCCCAACTGATTGAAACGGTCTTGCACCTGCCCGTTTTCATAGATTCTGCCCAAGGCTGGGTACTTCCACGATGCTGGAATGGTCAGAGAGTAAATATTACCATCCAGTACGTCGGTACCTACTTTTACCCGATGAAACCCATCTACTGTACGCGTCAAAATAACATCGCCAGTGTGGGGATTAAAGCCTATATTTTCGCTTTCATTGGTTACTCCATCCTGAAAAGACGTGACCTTTTTCATAATCACCGGATAGCGAATGACCTTAGAAATAACGTGGGTACCTATGCGCTCGCGGGTGTAACTAAAATTCATAGAAGGCGATACATAAATAGGCAATGGGGGTACGATAAACGTAGTCGAGAGGTCTACGCCCAGTTCGACATTGATGTTGCGGTTGCGCACCGAACGACGCTCCATGGTCATGTCCATCTCCTTGCCTGGCACCTCCCAGGTTACACTGCCATCTGGATGCAGCATACGAATGCGTTCGCCGGGTTGGTAGTATTCATACTTTTGTTGGGCAAACATTTGCGACTGATCGGTATGGGCGCCATCATAAGTTCCCATATAGCTCGCCACTCGTTTGGTTTGCCCGTGCATATTATTCACTATAAAGCGGTACCCCTGGGTAAGCCATACCTGATCATTTTCGTAATAAAACAATCCCAGACTAATCGGAGGCTCATTTTTTCGTTTCTTGCGGTTGGCCCCCAATGACGTATAATCTACTCCACTCTCCAGGTTACTGGTGGGGTCTCTTTTATCGGTTTTGTATACATACAATTTATCGTAAGGAAAATCTTTGACTGTATAATATTCATTGACCGAATACCCCGTGCCCGTTTTCCCTTTATGAATGCTCTGCGCGATTACCTTAGAGTGTCCTACTGACGCCCCAGGCAACAACGACTCGCCTATGGGTCCTTCAAACTGCTTTTTATCAAACCCCGCAGTCAAACGGCTGTACCAGCCTTGCCCTTTTCGCGGGAGGTAACGTACCAAGGGGTTTTCGTCGCGTACTCCTGAGGGTTCGTTGGTAGCTACCCCACTGCTTATTTTCTTTATTTTGCCGTCTTCTTTGATAAAATCTTCATAGAAAAACTCTTGTCCGTACAAGTTGGCGTCGCCAGTTTCAATACCTGCATCGTACATGAGCAGGCGTTTTACCCTTACCCCTCCGCCACGCTTGGCTTTGATCATGGGGAGTCTTAGGTAAGATAACTCTGCACTCATTTGGGTACCCACTTTCTTCTTTTTGGGAATACCCTCATCAAAACTTCTGATTAATAGCTCACCTAAATAAAAAGAGATCATTCCCAAACTCTTTAGATTAGCATTGACCAAATCATTGCGTTTGGCATATACTTTTTGGTCAAACTCATCGGTACCCTCACAATCAAAACCCTGGCGTTTGTTGGCGTAAAAATCGTAACAGGCTTGTCGGGGGATCGAGGCGCGCTTATTATCATCTTCTTTGCCGTCAAGCGTGATTTTAATACCGTATTCTCCATTGATGTCTACCCTTTCTACCGAAGCCACTGCAGCATACCCTTTCAGGTACTCCGATTTACAGTCTTTCAATGATGGAGGTCCTGAGCCAATTAATTTGTAGAGAAACTTAAAGTAGATTTTTTCACCATCGTCCACAAAATGTTTTTTAAGCAAGGCTACTTGTTCGTCTACCTCTGTCTGGTTGGTAGGGTCGATGCCCATTTCGCGTACATTGACCACATAAGAAGGCGACAAACCATATTTTTTGCCATTGAGCCCACTGTCATTGGCTTCCAACAAAGAGGTCATTACCATAGGGCGGCGGTTTTGTACAAAGCTGTAGTCTTTTTGCTCGTACTGTACCAAAATTTCTCCGCCAGAAGGCAACTTGATTTGCTTGAGCTGCCAGGCAGCCGGGTCAAACTTTTTGTGTTGGGCAGCGGTGAGCTTTCCTTGATACAACCACGGCTTTTTTAGTTTCTTTCGTTTGCTGCCATCCAGCTGAATGTTGCCCCAGGGTCCCAGGTAATAAGGGGCATAATCTGGGTTTTGTGCATTGATGCCGTGCTTATCACTCATTTCGTTGATAATGTCGGGGTAATCTTCGCGAACTTCGGCGGCAAACTCGTTTTTCACCTTATACTTGTATACAAACTCGTAAGGGCTGGTTTTACCGTTAGAAATGCCTCCATACTCAAACCATACTTTTTTGAGGGTAAGTTTGCCCGACGCATTGTTTACTTTGGGACGAGGAAACAGTCCATGGTCGTGGTTGGGGACATTTTGCACCAGGCTATAGTCATAATCAAAATGTACCGTTTGCAAAGGTTTGTCGGGCTGCTTTTTGGAGAACAACACAATTTTTTCCAGGTACTCGAGGCGCTCATCACCTTTTACCTGGGCTCCATTGTTGTCTTTTACAGCCGCCGGATCGGTTTCACCCGTTAGGTGTTTGGCTCCCAATCCGTCTTTGCGGTCTTTGCCCGACCCCTGAATGTAGGGAGAATTGGCGGTTACCGGGCTCTGTACATTTTGCCAACGGGTGTTGTTGCTTTTATTGGTAACAAAATACGCAATGTGGGTTTTGGTCTCGATGGTTTTTAGGTAATACACTTCTTTTTCTCCCGTTGACACTGTGCCTACGGCTCCCTTACGGTCAGAGATTTTTTCTTGCTGAAAGAACATACCATTGTAAGGCACCCTCCAACGGTACCAACCATTGGCACCTGCCCCATATTTTTTATGGTAGTCAAACTTCGTCCAACCCCCAAAGTCTTTAGCGTCGGGTCCATCGTTGCCCACTTCTACGTAGTCGGGTGTGGTAATAGAAGTGAGCAAATAATTGGTAGCATAAGGCGTAGGTTTTACCTCGCCCACTACCTTGGCAGTGGCATAGTCATGCGCTGCATGGTCTACATCTACCTCGTACTCATTTCCTGCTTGTTTTAGGGCAAAAGGACGATACATCAAAAACTGATCTTTGTCTTTTTGGGTGGCGGGCAAATTGGCGTCTACCTGAAAAGCACTTACGTTGCGGTTAAACACCGGCGTGCCATACACGTAGTTCAATCCATTTTTGTTGGTCACCTTAAGCTCTGTAATGGCTGTAGCATTGGTAACGGTTACGTTTTCGTTGAGCCCGGTTACCTGAGTAGCGTCAAAACCGTGGTTGGCTTTAGTATGGTAATTGATATAAGACGAGGAGGAAAGTTTGGTGTGGTCGAGGTTGCCCACCGACGATAACTCAAGGCGGCCATTGCCCGCAATGCCAGCGCTTACCAAGTTGGTATTGCGTACATTTGCCCCGCCAGTGGTATATTCTACACTTCCGCCTTTGTCGCCATTAAACCTAAATACGCCTTGTTGGTCGAATACGTATTGGCTGGTAGTACCTGGTTTTTTCCAATCTGTGGTTTGCGACTTGCTGTCGCCCAACCCAATCGTAACGCCTATCCCTACGGTTACTCCTAGGTTAAGGTCTACTCCCAGGTTTCTTTTTACCGAAGTGTTGTGGGCTTCCTGAGGTAAAAAGTGCCCCAGTTTTTTTTGAAAATACCGAAACCCTCCGCCAATGCCTTCACCGTTGACCATAAACTGGTCGGCATTATTGAACGGAATGCCCAAGTATACATCTCTTTCGCTATAAGGAGTGCTTTTTTCTACGTAATAGTCGTTGCGCTGATCTTGCCCGCTTACACTGTGCATGTAGCCATTTACCTTACTGTTGTCTTTTTCCTGGTGAGCATACACATTAAAAGCTCCTTTGGTGGTTACATCAAAACCTACGGGCACGTTTCCTGGAGTCTTTGTCACTCCACTCTCCAGGTTAAAATTGGCTGAACTATAACGTTCAGTGCTTACATTTTTTATGCGCTCGCTAAAGGTGTATAAACCATATTTGGTACTAAAAGGTGAGCCTGATGCACCTACCAAATATCCCATTACGCTGGGACTAGTAACCTTCATGAATCTATCAGCCTCATATATAAGAGCCTTTACTCCAAAGCCCTTTTTAATTTTAAAGTATGCTTTTAGTGGGTTAACTTTCGCGTTCCAGGTACGTCCCTTGGCACTTTTTTTCATCCCAAGGTTGGCAAACCCAAAAGCACTGCCGCCAATGCCATAAAAAGACATCAAACCAGTGTAGTTGTTGTAGCGCAAGGTACGGGCATAATTCAGGCTCAACTTGACCTGGTTTATATCTGGTATTGTTTCAGACTCTGTATAACTTATAGAAGGCTTTGGTCTTCTTGGGCTAGGTATTTTCGTGGGTATTTTAAACTTTTTCTTGCCAAAATATTTCAGCCCAGTACCCAGGGTAGCACTTGCCGTCCAGTTTACCGGAATTTTGTTAAACTGTTTGACGGGCACCCCCTTATAGTCATCAGGAAAACCACGCACATTGCGGTTAATAGAACCAGGGTTGAGCGTCCAGCCATACCCTACCCATGAGGCTTCTTCTTCTGAGTTGGCTCCACTGTGGTAAGCCAGCGACATGGCATAGCCCCCTCCATCGGGTCCGGGAATCTGAAATACGGGCAGATTGTAGGTAAAATCACCCGTAAAGGTATTGACCATATTGGTGGTAGCTACCGGCTCGAAACTGGCAAACTCAGGAGACGAAGGTCCCGAAGTAAGCGCCAGTGCCAGGGTGGCAAATACAGTATCTATCAGTATGTTTACCGCCAGAAACACGGCCATACATCTGATGATTTTTTGCTTGATCTTTTTCATTTTTTGGCGTTTCATCACGTCTGTTGGTTTTATTTCCCCAGATAAGTAACCTGAGGTAAGTTGTCTAAATCTTTTTGGTGAAATACAAAGTGGTGGATGCCCGTACCAAAGAGCTGGTCGGTAAAAGTAATGTCCAGCTTTTGGGCACTCTGAGGCACTTGCTTACGGTCAAATACCAGCACGATATTGCGCCCTTGGGTCAAACTATAGGTGTTTTCCAGGTGGGCAATGCTGGGGCTAATTTCTTTGCCATCCGCTTTTATGGCGATGTACTTTGCCATATTGAAGTTCATGTCCAGCGCCCGTTTTTTATAGGCGGCATAACTGCTCACCTCTTGGTACATAATGTCTTGCCCACCCGATGGACTTACCAGAGACAGGTTTAAAACAAATGTCAGATTGTCCCGACCTGACTTCAACAGACCAGCTACTTGTTGGGCACTTTGGCGAGCCAAGCCACGGCTTGCCTGCAATTCGGGGGGCAGGTATTTCATCGTGAGGCGATACAGCCCTACTTCCTTGCTTTTTACCATGCCGTTGGCGGGGTTGTGCACCCATTGGTACAGCGCCCGCTGAGAGTCGATACTTGCCTGACAACCAGCATATAGCCAAGCCATGCCAATGAGTATCATAGTGTGTTTAATCTTTGAGATCATTGTTGATAGTTTTTATTGAGTGCAGTCAATACTTCGTCGGTTATGTCATAAGCATGGCTGGCGTACATCAAGTTACCAGACTCGGTGGTTCCCAACACAATTTCATAGCCTTTGTCTTTAGCGTATTGCTCTACAAAGCTGTTAATCTGCTTGAGCGCCCCACCAAACAATCGGCCTTCCTCTTCTTTTACCTTGGTTTGCATATTGAGCTGATACCTGTCCAGGTCGGCTCGCCTGCGTTGAATCTCCACCATGAGTTGTTTGCGTTGTGCTTCGCTCAGGGTGGCTTGCTGGTTTTGATAAAACTTAAGGGTAGCCTGTAATTTATGTTGCAGGGTATCGGAGCTTACCTGCCAAGAGGCAAGCTTTTTCTGATAATGTCTTTGGGCTTCTTTTACCCCCAGGTATTTTTCTACCAAATAGGCAGAACGCACATAAGCAATGGTGGGCGTATGTGTTGGTTTCCAGGCGAGGTATCCAATAATACCCACCAAAATGATCAAATTGGTAATGTACAGCGTTTTCATAGGTTTATTTGGTTGTAAAGTTTACCTGATAGTTTTTTCCTGCGGGGGTGGTTACCTTCAGCGTATAAATCTGGTGCCTGGTGCTTTTCTTCCGAAAGACCGCATACTTTCTCAGAGGAATGGCATATTGCCCCTCAGTGTTTTTCACCTTTATTGGCACAATCTTTTGGTGGCTAATTGATTTGCCTGTTTGATTGACAATGGCAAATTGTAATTGGGTGACCTCTTGATGGCTACGTGTGCCAAGGGCAAAGCGAAGCTCATAATCGGGCACGAGATAAAATCGTGTATCATCCGGTTTTTCCGACCATAATGTGATACAGGTAGCTGCCTGGGGGGTTATCATCCGAAACACATTTACCTCCCCGGGTAACTTGCGCAACACCGACACTTCGTTTACTCCCTTCCGGTAATGTGCCGTGATTTGCCAGGCGTATGTTTTGCCTTGCTTTAGGGCAGGTGCCGACACAGGGTAAGTAAACACAGGCGTTTTGATAAAGGCCTTTCTGAGTATCAATGGATTTGCCTGAATGGCTGCCTGCGCAGTTTGCCCTGCCAATACTTCTACCAATATCAGTTCATAGGTAGTGGTACTCTTGTGAGGGTACATGGGTATCCAGCTAAATGTAGGATAGGTATAGTGTATGACGTGCTCAGGCGCTGGAAATACAGCACGAGGCGGCGAATATGTTTGAGCATAAGATTGGCTCGGTATCAGAAGCAACATTACAAAGCCTGTAATGAGCATAAACACTGTCTTTTTTGAAGATTTCATTTTTTTACATTTGAAAACCATCGATGATGTAATAAAGGCTAATTTTTGGTGCAACCTGAAGCATCATGCATTCACCTGATGTACTTCTTTTTTGCCCTGTTTTTTTTTAGTTTCTATGTTATAGCATACTCAAGGCGAGCTTTGCAAAGGATTGCAAATTTTACACATCTCATATAACACATTGATTTTCAAATATTTATATTTCATTTTTTTCTGAAAAAAGACGAATTTGTGGCTGGCTTTGTAAGCTGTTTCAAGCCTTGACAGAGGGGGAAATAATCAAACGTTGGTTTGGTGGGTGACAGATAACTGTAGCAAGCTCTGTAAAATAACTTGAAGCCTTACTATTCTCAAATGAGAACAAACAAGGGTTTATCAAGGATACTCAGGGGGTAGTCTTTTACACAAGTGAAAGGTGAGAAGGGGTAGGTAAAGTAAAAAGAGGCATTGTATTATTTTTGCTTGATCGGCCAGTGAATACTGTCTATGTCTGCCTCTTTTACAGAGTCTGTTTTTAGAAGCGAGCAACCAGAAAGTAGGTAGACAAAACGGGGGGCATTTTGATAGACTTTTGTCCGAATTAAGACGCCTACACATACTACAATTTCTCTCAAAACACGCCCCTTGGTTAGTTTGGTAGCAGGGCTGCCACCACTTATCTTATATCTAATGCCTTACTTTGCGATACCGTTTGCTTGATGGTACCACGTAATGCCCTACTTCTACTTCATTTTTTTCCAGGGCTGCATTGTCCACTTTAGCCAGATTGACTATATACGATTGATTGATTTTGAGAATTCGAACATTGCCTGAAGCCCTTGGGCAAAATGGGGGCATCTTCTACACAATACTCCGCAGTGATTTTAGTCAAAGTTGTTTGCTGGTGATCAGTTATTGATGAATTTAAAAACTATTTAATTGGGTGTTTAGGCATAAAACCGAAACACTTTTAAAAATAAAGTGAGTATACAATCTTAATATAAAATACTGATTTACAGCATTTAACAAAGTGAACATTTACTCGAATCAGCTATGGACTATCGACTAAATACTATGGACTATTGCTGCAATGAGTATATTCCTAAATAGTGGTCGCTATAGTCAAAAAAAATATTTGATTAACCTTCCAACAATGTCGAAGCATTTTGTTGATTGATTGGCGTTTTCTGCTCCCGAAAAGTCACATAAAAAGTAGTGCCCTCGTTTGGCTGGCTATCTGCGGTGAGGGTGGCATTGTTGAGGCGGGCAAACTCCTGACACAACGTAAGCCCCAGCCCCACGCCTTGTTCGCCCCTGAGCCCTTCCCTGCTTTTTTTACCACTTAGCTCAAACATTTGCTTCAGGGTAGCAGCATCCATGCCTACTCCAGAATCTTTGATGGCAAGCACCAGTTCATCGTCTCTATATTGAGCAGTAACTTCAATATTGCCTCCGTCAGGGGTAAACTTGGTGGCATTGCCAATGAGGTTTTGTATCAAACTGGTGACCGAATGAGGATCTGCCCATAAAACTTGTCCTTCGGGTACCTTATTCTCTATTTGTATTTGGTGTAAATCGAGGCTTCCCTGGTAAACTGCCATACAATCTTGTACTTGTTGGTGTAGGTCGAGTTCTTCTGGTTGGGGAATTACACTATTTTGCTGCACCATTGCCCAATCCAATAAATTGTTGAGCAGTCGGTTAAGTTTTTTGGCGGTGGTATCAATTTGCTCACTTACGGTTTGTACCTTTTCCATGTCTTGTTTTTTGATATAATGATTGAGCAAATAGTTGACCTGCTGAAACGAAGCCAGTGGTCCCCTTAGGTCATGGGCTATAATGCCAAAAAAGCGATCTTTGGTGTGGTTTAGTTTTTTTAACTCCCTGGTACGTTCGTCTACCAACTGCTCCAGTTGCAGTCTTGTTCGTTTGGCTTGCTGCAACCGCCAACTATAACCCATTACTATGACTAACAGGATAAGCAAAACCGCCCCTAACCGAAACCAGGTAGTAGCCCACCAGGGAGGGGTTACCCTTATTTTGAGTGTAAGCCCTTGCTCATTCCAAACCCCATCGTTGTTGGCAGCTTTTACTCGCAGGGTATAACTACCAGGAGCCAGATTGGCAAAAGTAATGTCTCGGTGAGTACCCAGTTGTACCCATTCTTTGTGCAAGCCCTCTAGTTTGTAGGCATATTGGTTTTTATCACTTTGGTAAAAATTTAACGCAGCAAATTCAAAAGAGATAATGGCATCTTTATGAGATAGCTCTAACTCCTGTTCCTCATTTATTACCTGGCAAAGCGAAATTTCCTGATTCAACTTTTTAAATTTGGTAATCACTATGGGGGGTACAAACTCGTTCTTTTTCAAATCTTGTGGGTAAAAAGCACTGACCCCATTCACTCCCCCAAAAAACATCCTGCCATCTTTGTTTTTAAAATACGCATGGCGGTTAAACTCATTGGCTTGCAAACCATCGCGCTGGTCAAAATTGATAAAAGTCTCGGCTTGGGGGTCAAACTTAGCAATGCCCTGGTTGGTGCTCAACCATAGGTTGCCTTCTTCATCTTCTAAAATACCATTGACTACATTATTGGGCAACCCGTCCTTTTGGGTATAATGTTTAAAGGTAAGTTTTTCGCGGTCAAAAAGGTTGAGCCCTCCGCCTCCGGTAGCGATCCAAAAGTTACCCGCCTTGTCTTCGTAAAACGCATGGACATTGTTATGACTTAAGCTGTTGGCTTTGCCAGGTTGATGGGTAAACCGGGTAAATGTTTGAGTAGTGGTGTCGAAACGGGCAAAACCACCTTGCTCTGAACCTACCCACATAGTGCCTTTTTGGTCGCGGTATAAAGCAAACAGGAAGCCCAAAGGAAGGCTGCGTGGGTTGCCCGACTCATGTTTATAAAAAGTGTAAGAGTGGGTGCGAGTATCTAATTTTTGTAGCCCTCGGCTGGTAGACAGCCACAGCGTATGAGGGGCAACTCCTGTAATGATGTCAAAAATATAATGTAATCGCATCACCGTATCTTTAGGGACTACCCGCATAAGCCGACCATGGTCATAATCCAACCTAAACAATCCCTCGGCAAAAGCGGCTACCCATAACTGCCCATCAGCGTCTTCACAAATAGCCTCAGCATTGAGCCCATGTAGTAATTTATCAGACTGCTGCAAATTACCAGCAAAATGATGAACTTCGGCAACGTTTGGGGCAAAAACATCTAAGCCAGTATACCCGCCCACCCAAAGTCGCTTGTGTGTATCCTCATGAATAACCCTTACCCCTTTGAAGCTTAAACTATAGGGGGCATTTTTTTTGGGCGAAAAATTTTGAACCCTGCCTGCCTTAGGGTGAAACACTCCTACGCCTTGTCCAGCCGTGCTGATCCATACCAACCCCGAACGGTCTACCAACAAGTTTAGATTTTCGACTGTAGCAGTTGGCGAAAAATTATAACACCCCTTCAGTTGTTGTTTTTGCAGGTCAAAACACAATAAACCCTGAGGGGTAAATTGCCAAAAAAAGCCCTGTTTATCTACAAAGAAATGATATATTCGCCTGAAGGCAAGCTGCTGATCACGGGCAACACCACAAGGAGCAGGCGGTATTTGAAAAGTTTGGGTTTTGCCAGTTAGAGGATTAAAACGTATTATCTGACTTAGGTCTTTGCCCAATTGGTACACATAATGTTTGCCATCTGGACTTTGCGCCGCCTGAACAGGCGAGTGACCCATCGACTTTAAAGGGTACTGGGACGTAACAATTTTTCGTTGCTCCTTATCGAATATTTCTACTCTTTGAGCTGGGTTATCAGTCAAAAGCCATAAATAACGTTGGGAAGCGTTTTCAGTAATTTGTTGAATTTCGCTTTTAGGGAGCCCAAAAGAAGTAAAATGCCGGGTGGCAGGATTAAAAACCTGAAGCCCCAAGTGTCGGGTGCCCAACCAAAGTAAACCTTTTGCATCAATATAAATACTAAAAATACGAGGCACTTTTTTAGATAAAGTATCCTGAAAATGTTCAAAGCATTCTGTCAAAGGGTCGAAACGATACAATCCTCCTACAGCTCCTATCCAAAGTTTGCCGCCAGAGTCTTCTGCCAAAGAAAGTATGACATTACTATTCAGGCTGCAGCTATCTCCCAAAACCTTTTTATAGACCTTAAACTCGTAGCCATCATAGCGGTTGAGCCCATCACGGGTACCAAACCACATAAAGCCACGACTATCCTGAAACATGGTCTTTACATACCCCTGAGATAAGCCATCATTAGGAGAAAGTTGGTGAAAAGGAACGGTGTATTTTTGGGCATGACTGGCAAAAGGCAACAAAGCATATAGCAATAGAAAACATAATTTCTTCATGGTGGTCATCCCCTTCTTCTTTTAATAATTCTGAACTAAGGCATCAACTAATAATACAAAATTAATAGATGCCCCTTGGTTTTAGCCAAGCATGTAGGAAAAAGTACTAATTCACTACTTTTATCCCTGTTTTTGGTGACATTGTCCCAAACCTTGTCCAGCTTATCCCTCAAAAAGTTGCCTCGCCCTCTTTAAATGACTCTTACAGCACCAGTTTATCAAAAAATAGTATAATTTCTTTCCTCCTTTCAGCTGTTGTTTGCTTTGTCAAAAACAAGTAGAGAGTTCCAAAAACCCAACAACAGCATAAGGAGTTTTAAACCAGCATTTACAAGATATGAAACTTTTAAGATTTACATTATTCCTGGCAGGGCTATGTGCCTTGAGTTTTTTTGTGGAAATAAAAGAGTAGTCAGATGATCAAGCCATACTTCATTATAGTCAAAAAATTATTTGATTAACCTTCAAATAATGTCGAAGCATTTTGTTGATTGATTGGTGTTTTCTGTTCCCGAAAAATTACATAAAAAGTAGTACCCTTGTTTGGTTGGCTATCTGCGGTGAGGGTGGCATTGTTGAGGCGGGCAAACTCCTGACACAAGGTAAGCCCCAATCCCACGCCTTGTTCGCCCCTGAGTCCTTCCCTGCTTTTTTTACCACTTAGCTCAAACATTTGCTTCAGGGTAGCAGCATCCATGCCTACTCCCGAATCTTTGATGGCAAGCACCAGTTCATCGTCTCTATATTGAGCAGTAACTTCAATATTGCCTCCGTCAGGGGTAAACTTAATGGCATTGCCCAAGAGGTTTTGAATCAAACTGGTGACCGAATAAGGATCTGCCCATAAAACTTGTCCTTGAGGCACCTTATTCTCTATTTGTATGTGGTGTAAATCAATGCTGCCCTGATACACCGTCAGGCAGTCTTGCACCAGCGATTGCAACCTCAGTTGCTCTGGTTGATAGGTCACATTTTTTTGCTGTACCATTGCCCAATCCAGTAAATTGTTGAGCAGTCGGTTGAGTTTTTTGGCGGTGGTATCAATTTGCTCACTCACGGTTTGCACCTTTTCCAGGTTTTGCTTTGCTATGTGGTGTCTGAGCAAATAATTGGCTTGTTGAAACGAGCCCAAAGGGCCTCTTAAGTCATGGGCTATGATCCCAAAAAAGCGGTCTTTGGTCTGGTTCAGTTTTTTTAACTCCCTGGTACGCTCATCTACCAGTTTCTCCAGTTGCAGTCTTATTCGTTTGGCTTGTTGCAACCGCCAACTATAGCCCGTTACTATGATCAACAACACGAGCAACGCCGCCCCTAACCGAAACCAGGTAGTAGCCCACCAGGGCGGGGTTACCCTTATTTTGAGCGTAAGCCCTTGCTCATTCCAAACTCCATCGTTGTTAGCGGCTTTTACTCGCAGGGTATAACTACCAGGAGCCAGGTTGGCAAAAGTAATGTCTCGATGGGTACCCAGTTGTACCCATTCTTTGTGCAAGCCCTCTAGTTTGTAGGCGTATTGGTTTTTATCACTTTGGTAAAAGTTTAACGCAGCAAATTCAAAAGAGATAATGGCATCTTTATGAGATAGTTCTAACTCTTGCTCCTCATTTATTACCTGGTAAAGCGAAATTTCCTGATTCAACTTTTTAAATTTGGTAATCACTATGGGAGGTACAAACTCGTTCTTTTTCAAATCTTGTGGGTAAAAAGCACTGACTCCATTCACTCCCCCAAAAAACATCCTGCCATCTTTGTTTTTAAAATACGCATGGCGGTTAAACTCATTGGCTTGCAAACCATCGCGTTGGTCAAAATTGACAAAAGTCTCGGCTTGGGGGTCAAACTTAGCAATGCCCTGATTGGTGCTCAACCATAGGTTGCCTTCTTCATCTTCTAAAATACCATTGACTACATTATTGGGCAACCCGTCCTTTTGGGTATAATGTTTAAAGGTAAGTTTTTCGCGGTCAAAAAGGTTGAGCCCTCCGCCTCCGGTAGCGATCCAAAAGTTACCCGCCTTGTCTTCGTAAAACGCGTGGACATTGTTATGACTTAAGCTGTTGGCTTTGCCAGGTTGATGGGTAAACCGGGTAAATGTTTGAGTAGTGGTGTCGAAACGGGCAAAACCACCTTGCTCTGAACCTACCCACATAGTACCCGCCCTATCGCGGTAGATCACAAAAAGAAGTCCTGGGGGAACACTTTTTGGTTGGTCAGGTTGATGCCGGTAAAAAGTACAATTACGGGTACGGGTATTTAACTTTTGTAACCCATGCGTAGTAGCAAGCCATAAGGTATGGCCATCGGTTCCACTTGCCATATCGAGAATACTGTGTTTTTGAATGACTGTATCTTTGAAAACCAGGGGGGCAAGTTGACCCGTTTGATAGTTTGGCTTGAATAAACCCTCTAAATATACCCCCAACCACAATTGCCCCCGTACATCTTCAAAGATAGCCTCTACATTGAGCCCGTGAAATATTTTAGTTGGTTTGACAAAGTGCCGTGCTTTTGGGCTGCCTCGTTCAAACACATCCAAGCCAGTGTATCCCCCTACCCAAAGTCGCCTTTGCCTATCTTCATAAATGCTTCTTACTCCTTTGAATCCCAGGCTATGAGGGTCATTTTTATCAGGCGAAAAGTTTTGGATACGCCCCACGTTTGGGTTAAACACATACACTCCATCACCAATCGTCTTGATCCAAACCAACCCCGAACGATCTACAAACAAACCTGTGTTTTTGATCACACCAGGCAAAGAAAAACGGTAGTAAGCTACCAATTGTTGTTGCCGCAAATCGAAGCGTAAGATACCATTTGGAGTCGTTTGCCACAAAGTTTCATGGGCATCTATATAAAAATAATTTTGGCTGGCAAATACGGCGGTGCCTGGCTTTACTGCCTGGTGCTGTGACCAGGGAATATAAAAACGACGCGTTTGCCCGGTAAGGGGATCAAGCTTTACAACTGTGTCTGGCGTTTTGCCTAATTGATAGAGATGCTGTTGCCCATTTTGACCTTGCACTACTTGAGCGTTCGCCTGACTCGTTGCCTTCATAGGGGAAGCAACAATTTTTTGTTGTTTTTTATCAAATACAAATAACTTGTGCCCAGCCTCTTCGCTCACCAACCACAGGTAACGTCTACTTGCATCTTCGCAAATTTGATAAATATTATAGGGAGGCGTATCAAAAGTAGTAAAATGTTGGGTCACAGGGTTAAACTTCTTAATGCCTCCATGGCGCACTCCCAGCCAAACCATGTGTTGGGCATCTATAAAGATACTGATAAAATCGGCAGTGCCTTGATTTTGTAAGTCAGGAAAATATTCAAAACATTCTGTATGAGGGTCAAAACGATACAGCCCTCCTACTGCAGCCACCCATAGCTTGCCTTGGGAATCTTCGGCGAGCGAAAACACTACACTGCTCCTAAGGCTACAGCTATCGCCCAGAATATTGTGGTATACCTTAAACTTGTAACCATCGTAACGGTTAAGGCCTTCTCGGGTACCAAACCACATAAAGCCCCTGCTGTCTTGAAAAACGTTGTGCACATAGCCTTGAGAAAGTCCATCGTTGGAGGTGAACTGGCGGATGGGGATGGTGTATTGTTGGGCATAACTGGCCAAAGGCAACAAAGCATATAGCAATAGAAAGTATAATTTCTTCATAGTGGTTATTCCCTTCTTATTTTATAATTCTGAACTGAGGGCATCAACTAATCATACAAAATTAATAGATGCCCCTTCCAAGTATGAC
>NZ_AAWS01000086.1 GCF_000169175.1 Microscilla marina ATCC 23134 | reverse complement strand
TGTTTTTAGAGAGTTTAAAATCTTTTTTGATTTCCTCCAATACTTTTTTGGCACCATCACTATCAGACGTAATCCAACCACCTTTAACTCCTGCATTTTTTGCAATCTGTGCTACCTTTGAGTCATCTGGAATAGTAGTTTGGAGCAGCCCCATCATTACCGAATAAATAAGACAATAAGCTCCTTTCCCTGAGTTTGGGGCTATTTGTAACCCGTGCTTTTCCAATGCATTTACAGGGCTTACCTGTGGATGATAATCTTCTAGCTGTGTTTCTCCTTTGCTGGCATCAACAGTTGCTTGATTATACATGACTCCATTTCCCCCGAGTAGCGGGTTTTTATGAATCGCGTCAGGGTCAGACCAACCAGGAGCGATTGTATCAAGAAAGCTGGTAATGGGTTGAGATTGATAAGCAGAAACCTGAGGCTGGCTACTGCCAGAAGAGGATTTGGGCTTGGGTGGGTTTGTTTTTGTCGCACTTGGTACTGGTGATTTACTGGCAGTGGCAGAAGGTTGACTTTTTGCCTGAGGCGATGCGCTCATTTCGAAGCTCTCTTCTGAATCGTTTGGCTGGGTTGACTTTGTTTTTTTTGGCATTTTTTTAAGAATACTCAACCCTAGTATTACTTTTTGTAGAATCTCTAAAAAGCTTTGGTGAAGGCTGACATCTTTTTGTCCTATTACCTGATCTTTTAGTTGAAGCAACTTTTGAATTTTTGCTCCCAGTCCTCCCTGAGAGTTTGTAGCACTTTTCAAATAAGCGTGCGCTTCAATTTGTACCTGATAACACACACTTTCTACAGTTTCGTTGTACTTGGGTAAGTCGAGCAAATGCGCTATGTTATTTTTGGGCTTGGTTTTCTTTCCGATTTCTTGTTGAATGTGTTGGGTAGAGCTTTGAACATCCCCCATCAGGCTGGCTGAAATTTTTAGCCTCGGGTCATTGGTTCCTGATGTTGAATCTTGAGCAACTCCATTGCCCCCCGACAAGTTGTAACTTGCCTTGGGTTGATGATACCAGCCTTGTAATTGACTGAATACTGGCTGAGCCAGGTTGTGTATTTCTTCGCCAATGGTTAAGTCCAGGTTCAAAGCATATCGTGAAGCGATTCCCTGACCAATGGTAGTGGTAGCTTCTTTGCTTGGTTTGTAAGGTGCAATGGCTTTCTTGATATCGCCAATGCCATTGGAGTCAAAAGCCGTAGATATAAACTCGTATAAAGCTTTATTGGCAATGTTATCCAGCCGGAAATTTTGTTTTAAAGAAGCCCAAAATACCTGAGGATTTTCTTTGACCACCGCTTTTACCGCATCTACCGAACTATACCCCAGCCGTTTTACAAAACTTTGCACTACCAGGTCGCGCGCATATTCGGCAGCAAACGATTCTCCTCCTGCTTTGAACAAACTATCTAATTCGGCTACTCCTCCAAAGGCAAAAAACTTAGAGGTATCGGTGATTCCCTTCCAGCTGGCACTTCCCAGTATTGACAAAGGATCTGAGTAGCGTACATCCAGGGTTTGGGCAATTAATTTGGTCAAAGCTGCCTTTGCCCCAAATGCCACAAAGGCAACGGCAGAGTATAAAAAGTTTGCTCCAATGGCCATACCCCCTGTAAGCGGAATGGCCGCCAAGGTTCCTACCAGGTTGATCAATCTAATAATTCGTTGCTTTTGCTTGTTAGACGCTGCCAAAAATCGCTCGTAAGCTTCTTCTCCTTGGCTATAGGCAACCGAAAAAGCTTGTTTTTTTTCTTCTACCTCTGGCGAATCAGCCAATACTGCTTGTTGCAAATCAAAGAAAGCTTTGCCTGCCCCCCGGGTTGCGTCTCTTCTTACCGCCGATTTTGCGGTAAGCTTACGGTATTGAAGGTTAATCCTTTTACCTGCAGCAAGGCTCTCTAGCTCGGCTATAGTCAGGTATTTATAAAACTGGGGCAGCAGGGTAAGTTCCTTATGGTCATACCCCTGCTCGTGCAATGTTTCTATAAACTCTTGGTCGGAAGCGGCTGCCTGGGCAAGGTGCAATAGCAAGGCTTTGATAATGTCCAAGTAGTGCCCGTCGTTTCTAAATATGCGTCTGATGTGTGTTAAACGATCTGCTCTGGGGAGTGGCAAAATGCGGGCATCCTGAAAAAAACTATCCTGGTAAGCTTTTTTGGCTTTTTCTACCTGTCTTTGTTTCACTTTATCATTGGGTGCTTGGGTGTGTGCTCTCCTGGCTTTGGTCAATGTTTGTTTGAGTTTGCCTTGTTCCTTTTTCTTATCGTCAAGCGTAGTTTTGTGCTGGGCAAAGTCAGTCCATTCTTCTAATAACACCTTGCCTCGCAGTGCCTTAAAAGAGCCTTGAACCAAGTTTTTATACTGTGCTCCAGAATGGCTATACCAACGGTGCGCACTATTGATTACCTCTGCTACCAGGTCTAACTTGCCTTCGTTTAAGCGGGTAATGGTGCGCGACTGCATTCCTCTGAGTAGGTTTTGTGGTTGGTAGCTGGTAAAGCGGTCTAATTTATTGGCAAGTGGTTTATCCAATGTATATTTTAAATAGTTGTATACCGCTTTGAGGAAAAAATTCTTTTTGTGGGTGATTTTTTTTGTTGTTGGGTTATAGTAAGGGTTTTTATGTAGGATTTGATTACCCTTTTTGCTTTGTGGTGGAACAGAGAGGTTAGTAAAATCCATGGATAACTTTTCGCCACTTTGCCATACTTCCATCAATACGTTGTACATTTTGTGTCGGTCAGAAGTATCAGTCAACGCAACTTTTAGTTTTTGAGCCCAATGCTCTACCTGATCCATATATACCGAAAAAGGCAAAACGTTCTGAGAGGTATTCGAGAGAGTAGGCTTGCCCGTTTTTTTGGAGGCATGATGCAAATATTTTTGGTAAGAAAGAGCTTGGTTTGCTTCTGAAGAGTTATATTGATTGAGTTGTTCTTTCCTTTCTTCGATTAGCTTGTCTTTTTGAGTACCCTGCGGGGTTGTATCAGTTTTTATATGCTCCCAATAATAGGCAATGTATTTATTATGTTGAACGATGTCTTTTGG
The DNA here is from genome assembly GCF_000169175.1 of Microscilla marina ATCC 23134. Classification (NCBI taxonomy): domain Bacteria; kingdom Pseudomonadati; phylum Bacteroidota; class Cytophagia; order Cytophagales; family Microscillaceae; genus Microscilla; species Microscilla marina. Next base: position 14,901 of record NZ_AAWS01000086.1, on the reverse strand, counting down.
GTTCATTTTGGGAGTTACCCCAAAGTGAGTCTTCATGAGTGAACGAAATTTCCTAATGGCTAATGTACGATGAGAAGTGCCTCCCTTCATACCATCTCTTTGACCCATGGGAGACTTTACATAGACCCAAACTTTTGCAAAACGGTCTATCAATGCTTGATGTAACTCCCGATCATCTTTGGCAATGGCAAGTTCTTGCGGATCAAGGTTTTGGATCAACTGACTTAATTTTTTGAGACTAAAGGGCGTTTTTAGCTGAAAGCATCTCTCATCAATATAACCTACCTTATTTTCACGCCAGTTGGTTGAGTATTTTCCGGCAGCGTACGCCCTTAGTTGCAGGTAATTTTCTCCGGCATCGCGCCCGTATTTCAATTTACCCAATATCTTAAGTCGTAGCTTTTGGGGTACTTTTGCTTTTTTGAGCGTTTGTTCTATGCTGGCAAGCGCCTGGCTCACCCGTGTGTTGCCCTCGATGAGTTGCTTTTTTTTGTTTTTATTTCCTAAAAGCTGTGCATCAATTTTTTTACCTTGCGGTAAAAAATAATTCATAAAATCAACTTTGGCTCTATCAGATAACTTGTTAATGGCGGCAAATAGTTCGTAGTGCCTTCTTTGGCTAAAGGGATTCCAGCGATATTTCTTTTCTATCCTTACCTGACGATAAAGGTTTACAAAAGCCAGGATTAACGCTTCATCATCCATCGTTTCTTGTTCAATGGAATGGTTGATATCATGACTGATTTTCTTGAGTGATGACCCAGAGTTAATCGACTTTGAATCAGCAGTAGAGTGGTTACCTAATCCTGCTTTTAGTATACCCAAAATAGCCTTTCGGTCGCCAAAGTTCCAACCATGTTTTATCTTTTGCATGGCAAACTTTGACGCCTCTACGATGCCTTGGGTGTGTTTGTATTGTAAGAGTTTAAGGGTGTGAGACTCCAAGCCAAAACCTTTGTGAGGCTCTAACACAAAGCGACGTATCACGGGTTTGCCTTCAAACAAAAGGCGTTCCTGAGCAATGGCTTTTCTTCGCCATGCCATTACTTCTTCTATCAATCGCTCCCGGTTTCCCTTAAGGCTGACTACTCCCTCGGTTACATTCATTTTGCCCGTATAACGGTTACCCCCTGCAATATAATTTCGAATAATATTGGCTAATTGTTTATCCTTTGTGGTTAAAAAATCGGTTTTATCCTGAGTGCCTGCATCTTTTTTATTGACCAATACATTGGCTGCTTTTTGTTCCCTATAAAAATGCTTAATGTATTGATAATTATAAGGGCTTAGGTTGGCTCTCAAGCGTTGCCCGTATGCACGCCATATTTCGTGTAATTCTGGCAAGTTGCAAGTCTTGATAATTTTAACCACTTGTTTTTCGTCGGTAGTTATTTTGCTCGACACACTGCCTTGCATCAAGCCTAGTGGAACCGCCAAACGGGACACTTTGCTGACCTGTCCTTGTCTGTCTAACAACTCAAGCAGGTACCTTGAGGTGCTTCCTTTTTGCCCAACTCTGGGCAATCCATACATGTTTACTATAGCTTCCCTCAGGTGTATTGGGTTTTGTTGTTCTTGTGAGTAGGTATAAAAAGTCTGTTCTATTTGCCTGGTGTTGTGGCGGTGTTGCAGCAATTTGATAAGTTGATCGAGATAGGCTTGGTTTGAGCCCAGTCTACTTTTTTTCCCTAGCCTTTTTTCGTACAGATTATGGTATAGCAACTCTGCAATCTCTTCTGGCTTTAAGTTCAAATAACTCACATGCGTTGCCAAAGACCTTTGCCCACCAGGCGCCTTTTTTCTGGTTTCAAAGCCAAGCACATGCTTTCTTTCTCTTATTTTTTTAAGGTGGCGTAGCTCTTCTTTGGTTACTGTAGGGTTATTTTGAGTTGTTTTGTTGCTACTGTCATAAACCATTTCTCCCCTTGAGCTTTTTATTTCTTTAAGCTTAGGTGCCAGGTAGGTTTGGGTGAGTTGTACGCCCTTAGGTATTTTTTTTATCAATTCTTTCCCTGGCGGCAATGCTTGGTTTTTAATAGTAGAGAGCAACGAATTTATTTGGGCATCTATATGAGTGAAAAACTGACCCAGTGATGTGTTTTTTTCGCCCATCATGGCTAATTCTACTCTTAGCAAACGAAGATCATCATAGTTTTTATCCATCACTTTCTCTATCACACCTATCAGTTTATTTACTCGGTGGGTGTCTGAGGCATCATACAATTGATACAGTTCTTGTAAATAGAAGTTCAGGCAGTTTTGCAAGGCTGCCGCATATTTTATTACCGTTGGATAGTTATTGTTGGCGTTATTTTGGGCATATTTCACTGGAAAATCATGGTCATTATAGACCTTCATACGTGTAGTTGCCACTTGTTTTTGAGTTTTTTGCTCAGGCAATGTTTTCTTGATCAAAAGTTCTTTTTCCGATTTTTGGGCTTTGACAGAAGGTTTACTTCTTTCTTGTATCAGTGCCACTTTAATCTGTTCATAGTCAAACGTTGTTTGAGGGTCGTTTATCAGGGTGTGCATGAGCTTAACAAGAGGTAACTCGATTGTTTTGAAAACTTTAGGGCTGAAGTCTTGATAGAGCACTTTATCCTGAATAAGTCTGGTGATTAATTCTCCTGCGATTGGGTCTTGTGAGTGGGTGGTTTCCTGCCCCTTGTCGTTTTTGTATTTGGGCATGACTACTTCTTGATTTTTGATTTTACTTTGCTGTTTTTGGGGAGGCACAGTAGCATTATTCTTACCAGTTTGCAATGCTTTTTCGCCCATTACGTCGGCTTCTTTCTCTAGCTTGGGGTCATCATTAATGTTTACCCCGTCTTTAGTTTGTGTGGTAGGTTTTATGTCTTTTTCTTTATTCTGTGCTATGTGCCAGGCTTCGTGGGGCAGGTGTTTTTCTTGCCTAGGGCCTAAGTGAATATCATTACCTTGGGCATACGCATTGGCTTTGAGTTGGGCAGGTTTGCTTGAGTTGTAGTGTACCTTTACATCATCCATAGTATGCCCCGACAGATGTTCTATGCCGTTTTTGAGCTGATCAGGTAACCCTTGGTGGGTAGTTGCCCTTTGTACAGGTAGATGTTTAGCCTTAATAGTCTTTTGTTTGCGCTGTATGGGAGTATGTTTGGTTTGAATAGGAGGCTCTATTTTGTGTTTGCGTTGTATAGGCCTTTGTTTGGCCCTAATAGAAGAGTTTGACCCCTGATTGTGCTTTGTCGGTTTTGGGTTGGTCTGCATCTGCTCTTGATTAGGTTGCTGTTCAGCAGAGGCATTTTGATCTGAGTGAGTTGACTTATGCATGTTATTAAGTTTAGAATAGTTCGACTGATTGACTACCTGTATGTAGTACCTAAAAAAGGAGGGTGAGATATATCACTTGGTGTATACCAAACTACCACTGATTTTTGACCAGTAGGCACGTAAAAAAAGCCCAATAAGTAATTGATTATGGTAGTTTTCCTGGTATTTAAGATGAGTTTATTCAGGTACAATATCCAGTTTAGCCTTACTACAATACACCTACTGAAGCAGTTATATGTGTATACTAATCACCTACACTGTTTATAAGCTATTGATTTTTAGCGAGTTAATGTTTCACTTAAGTCCTGTTAACCGCTAAAATCAGATGGGGCAATGAAAGGTTTGATAAAGCTTGACTTGTGTTATATTTTTGGATGCCTTTCAGTAGATATTAAACACTGAGGGTTGGGTAAGGGAATTTAAAGTAGGGGAGGAGCAAAGTGTACAAAAAATGATCAAGGCTGTTTCGACTTTTGATATAGTGAAAAGTACAGCCTTCGTCTTTCTGTATCACACAAACCTGACGTGAATGACTACTCCTTGTGGTGCCACAGGTAACAAACGATGAATCTCTATGACGGCCGATGAAAAATTTTGTCTCAGCATGTGTACAAAATCATCTATATTGTGGGTAGCAAGATGCTTTACATTCTGCAAAGGCAACGCACGAGTGAGTTGAGCGTCATTCAAGTAAATTGTGATGCCATAATTAACCAGTAATCTCATTTTTTTACAAAAAACCTCATCATACTTTGCCTGGTTTGGTTGAAGCACACTTAGACTTCCCAGCGAAAATCCCCAGTCAAATTTGGTTGTACCAAAATCGTGGGCTAGAAATTCATCATAAATAAAGCGAGCTTGTGCATCAGCTCCGTACTTTGCCAAAGCAGATTTGTGAAACTCAGGCATTACTTCAATACCAGTATAATACCCGTTAAATTGTTGCTTTGTACGCAAAAAATCTTTGAAATGCCCTTCTCCTGAACCTATATCAAGTATGCTGGTAAACTCAATCCATGATTGATGAGTAAAAGAAGATGATAAGTCATACAAGCGTAGTGCATAGTCCAGGCTCGACCACCCTGCCTGAATGCCGTGTTGCTGTACATAGTGTTGATAAAAGTCGTATATTCGTTGTGTATTTGTTTTCAAAGTAATGTGTAGTGAAAGGGTTATAAAAACACAAAATGATTAATTTTTGTGGTCAAATGTTACAATTTTACCCCCACAATGGTAATGTCATCTCTTTGCTCAGCATCTAGTTGATAATTACTAAGGGTGTTTTCAAAAACACGTTTTTGTTGATGGATCGGAATATGTTTGCAAGTATCAAGGACTTGAAGCAAGCGGTGCTGTTTAAAACTTTGTCGTTGAGGATTGGGAGTGTCTACATAACCATCAGTGGTTAAATACAGTAAATCACCTTTTTTCATAGAAATTGTGTGGTTGGTAAAACTTTTTGATGCTTTGATTTGCTTGCCTCCCACACTCATCCTGTCTCCTTTTAGGGTGTGCAATTGGTTGTTTGATATATAGTATAAGGGACGTTTGGCTCCCGCAAATACAACTGTCAAATTATCTTCTTTCTGCTCTTCTATACGACAAAGGCACAAGTCCATGCCATCTCGGTTGGTTGATTGCTCTTGTTTTAAAGCAAAGAAAATTCCTTCGTGCAACTGTCTTAATATTACACTTGGGTCGACGTTACATTTTTCGTTTACAATCTCGTTGAGCAGTGAAAAACCAATAAGAGACATAAAAGCGCCTGGTACCCCATGACCAGTACAGTCTACCACCGCAATGAACTTATAACGGTCTAATTTACTCAGCCAATAAAAATCTCCAGAAACTACATCCTTGGGTTTATACAGTACAAAGTATTCTCCCAATACCTTTTTTAAACGAGAGTAAAAAGGCAAGATGGCTTCTTGAATTGTTTGGGCATACCGAATGCTCGACATAATTTTGGTGTTTTGTAGGGTAAGCTGTTCATTAGACTCAGTAATTACTTCCTGTTGGCTCAGAATTTCTTCCTGAGTAAACAGTAAAGCTTGATTTTGGCGATCAATTTCTACTTTTTGAGCTTGTAAAAAACGCCTGCTTCTGTATATGCCAAACGCCATAATCAACACCAATATTAGCCCCAATGTAGCGCTTGCAGTGAGTATTTTTTGCCGATAAATAGTCGCCCTTTTTAGTTTAATGTCTTTTTCGAGCAACTCTTTTTCTTTTTTTGCCACCTCTATTCTACGCTTTTGCTGTAAGTTGTTCATCTTGACACCCATACTGGTGTTCATAAAACTATCTTTCAGCAATACATATTGACGGTAGTGGTAAAGAGCTGCCTTGAAGTTTTGTTCTTTGGTAGTCAATTCATATAAACTTTGGTGGGCTTCCATCATCCTTAAGCTAACCCCTGACTCTTGGGCTATTTTTAGAGCTTCATTATAATATTCGTGTGCTTCCTTGTATTTTTCCTGGTCTGCCATCACATCGCCTATGTTGTCAAGTGTAGCCGACTTCATGTGTTTTACCCTGTTTGTACCACTATTTACCTCTAGCGACATAGAGTACCATTTCAACGCCTCAGGGTATTTTTGTAGTTTACGCATGACCAGCCCCATATTATTATAAGAGTTGATCAAGCCAGTCTTCTCATCGAACTGTTCACGTATATCTATTGAACTTTGGATATACTCTATGGATTTTTGATAGTTTTTTTTGAAATAATAAGCCCCTCCAAGGTTAATATGTGCCAAGGCAATTTCAGAGTGATAGTCAAACTTTTTGGCCAGTCTTAGTGCTTGGTTAGCATAATTAATTGTTTCATCGTACCTACGTTGCCTTCGGTATAACACTGCAATGTGGTTGAAGATATGGGCTACCCTCTCCCATGCTTCTATTCTTTGTAAAATATCCAGCCCTTTTAGAAAGTGCTCGAGTGATTGTTCGTGCACTGCCTGTGCCATGTATGCCTGCCCAATGAGTTCGTGTGCCCTGGCCTCCCTCCGTTTGTGTTTTGTTTGGGAGGCTAAATACAATGCCTCCAGCGCTATCTTTCTGCTGTTTTGAGGAGAATTATTCAGGAGTACTTCCGACTGATGTAACTTAAAATCTATTTCAGCTTTTGGGGGTTTGCTGTATTCCTTTTCAACGTATGGTGATACTTGAGTAGCTTGCGCTATTAGTTCGGGGCTGGCCATAAAAAGCCAGCCCATGATAAGTAACCTGATAGAAAAATATGTATAGTTGGTCATTGGTTAGTAATATTTTGATGAATAAAATAGGTGATCAGTTTAATGAACCGAGTACTACCAATACCCTTAGTCATATAGTATGCCTCTAAGTTTTGTTTTTTATTGCCAGCAGCGATTTAAAAATATCCCAAACATCAATGGTTTGTTCAAAAACTGTATTTCCGTTTTGCTCATCGAAAACTATCCCTAAGAAGGTAATTATGCCAGTCATCAGTATCTACCATTTATCTACGGAGTATCTACTTATTGTCTACTTTCTTGGTAATAGCTTTGATAGTGAGGTGTTTACAGGAAGGCTCAAAGATGGGGTGTTTTCTGGATTTTTGGTATAAGACTACAAACCTTTGCCAGCATTTGCTTGATTTGTCGCTGAGTTTGCCTAAGCAAACAGTACAAAAAAAGCGTAAGTGGTGGCTTACGCTTAAAAACTTTGAGTTAATGTTTAGCTTTAAGCAAATAGTTGAGGATTCACGGAGTCAAACTTTTGCAGGGTAGGCAGGTTGTGACCATCAGTAGCTCCTAAAATATCATTTCTTATCTCAATAATCCCTCTGGATTGCATTAAGATTTTCCAGTAAGTAGCAAAATCAGTGAGGCGTGAGTTCCACCAGTTTGAGTAATGACTTGATAACATTACCAGTGGTGCAGATTCAAATTCTGTATCACATAGATAAGCAATAGAAGAAAAGGTACTATATTCATCTAATATTTTTAGTTTTTTTGAAAACTCATGCTCAATGTATTCATTGCCCTTGAACTGAAAAATATAATCGTGAGAGTCATCATAACTAAAGCTGTCTTTTAAAAAACAGTCTTCAAGTGAATTGATTTTTATTTGAGCAAAAGGGTTTTCCTCATCATCTTCTAAATCAGGTTCATAATCTCCAAATTTGTCATATACTTTAGCATCATATTCGTCCTCCGATAATTCGATTAATTGCCAATGTAAGCAACATCCATTAGCCTGTTCATAAAAATCTTTTAAACCCTGATCAAGTACAATATTATATTTTTGCTCTATTGATTTTATTTGCTCTTTACTTGCGGGAGGGGCAACTTCATAAGTTATTACTTCCAGCAAAGGGTGTCTGTCTATTTCTTGCTTTATTTTCTCTAGGTCTGAAGTATAATTCATTTCTATTTTAATTATGGCATAATACTCTATGGAAAACGTTGGAAGGCAAAATCTCCATCAGGTAATTGATTTTTTACTTGTCCTCCAATTTTAACTTTATCATCTACCCAACGTCCATTTTCATTTTTTAGGATTGCCCAAGTGATTTTAAGGAATTTAGGCAAATAATTTCTTTCATACTCCATTATTTCCAATTTATATCTATCATCGGTTTGTTCATTTGGAGTTCCAATTCTATTTCGTAAAGTTTCCTCAAAGTTGCGACGAGGATGTTTTCCGTAAACAGCCTCAACACGATAACGTATTACCTTTTTCTCAGTAAGTACTACTGGTTTAATGTGTCTTTCAAAATATTTTTCGTGATTTCCATTGGCGTCAGTAGTCATTTTACCAGTAATAGGTGTCAAGTTATAGGCATATCCTGGTCCCCCTATATGATGATTTATAAGGTGCCCTCTAATAAAAGAACCTGCTGGTCTTCTACGGTTAGCCTTATTCCAATGGTCAGGCTTATCTTTTGGTGTTGACCCTTCAACATGGTTATCCGATAAGATTTGAGCATCAGCAAAAGTTGCTCCTCCGTCAGGAGTCAAGGGACTGTACTTTATAACGCTTGGAGGGGAATTTGAAGAATCCAAGTCTGCTAATATTCGTAAATCATTGGCAAGCTTGTCCATTAAATCTGGAATTTGTGCCTGATTAGTTGTATTACTTGTTCTTCTCTTCTTAATAAGTCGATCAATTTGCCCCGCTGTACTTTGCGCTCTAGCTTTTACCTTTGTGTGTTGTGTAGGGGCTTGTATGTCTTTTATAAAGTCTTTAAATGTTTTGGGGCGACTAGCAACCATTAACTTTGCATTGCTCCCTTTGCCCTTAAAATATAATGTATGATTTTCTCCTCTTTCTGTTTTTATTTTCCGTTTTTGTTTCCACCAATCTCCTAATGCTTCTTTTACATTTTGACCTGTTTCTTTAGCTTTTTTAGCACCCTGTTTAATCTTCTTCCTAATAAACGCCATCACCTTCGCAATCAAATCATCCAAAGGCTTGCGTAGCTTCGCCAATATTCTCTTGATACGGGCACTTACATTGCCCAGGCGCAGCATGCGCGCCATAAAGTCGAGCAGGAGGGGGATAAAGTTGGCGAGGGTGTTTTCTATAAACTTCGCTGCTTCGCCCAGCATGCCCATGGCTATTTTGCCCACCGACGATACAATGTTTTGGATAATCTGTACAATGCGTTCCCAGTTGTTGATGAGCCACATCGCAAAGTCATAAATCGCCCCCACGGGGTTCAGCATCGAGAGTATCTAATGGTGGCTTGTTTTACTACCGACACAATGAGCCAGTTTTGGATTTCACTGAGCACCGCTTCTTTGATTTCGGCGGCCTTTTCTGACAGCATGTCCCACATGGCCTCCACAAACCCCTTCTCCTTGATGGTTTGCAGCAGCTCCAGTCCGGCGCCCCCCGGCTTCTTCGGCACGCGCCAGGTTTTCTTCGCCCACCTCTTTGGCTATTCGGGCGCGTATCACTGTCCAGTCGAGCCCCATGATCTGTAGCACCACCGAAAAAATACCCTTCAAATCCCACTTTTGCGGCAAGTTCAAACCAATGCCACCCATGGCGCCGGTGAGCCAGGCAAATAAACCGTTTTTGAGGTGTTTGCCAATGTTGCCCACAAAACCATTGAAACCCTTGCCCACTGCCTCTACCACATTCTGGAAAAAGCCCATGGGGTCGGTCACTATTTTGGATACAAAAAAAGCGTAAGCTTTCGCCCACGCTAAGGTACCTTTTGGTTGGGATAAAATTCGCCTTATAAATTCTGAGTAAATGCCTCGTTGGATAAGTCTTTATGTAAACCTTTGAGCCAAGTCCTACCATCAGTTACACCATAAAACCCTCCATCTAATTGTACCATTTCTGTTAATTGGGTGTTATTCTTGTGCTTCTCAATGGCATACACTAAAGAATCAAGAACTGCTTTTACATAATCTGGATGCTGTTTATGTTGAATAGCCCATCTTTCTGTAGGTATATTATCATACGCCAATAAAAAGTGATCTCTCAAAAAGATTTGTAAAACTTGCAAAGGATTTTCGTCTACTAATAATTGCCAGGCATTGGCAGGACGAGCTTCCAACACAGGAGCCAATTGCTCAAGCAGCATACTCTTAAGTGGCTCAAAGTCTTCATCCATCTCCTCTATGTTTCTTCTATGAAGAGTTGCCACACCTACGTTTGCCCCTAGTTCACAAGAGATCAAACCTTTTTGGGCATATTTAACAAGCAAAGGAGGTATTAAGTGCAATTGATGTCCTTCCATTACATCTTCTAGATCTTCGGCAAATGGCTCATACACTAAGTCATAGGGGTCAAAGTGTACTAATTTAAGTAATAACTGAGTGTCGCGAGTTAACTCCCAAAATTCATTGAACACTATACCAAAGGGTAATTTTAATTCTCTTCTAAAAATTCTATATATGTATGAATCAAATCGTGTAAGTAAAATATCATTTTTATTCTTCTGTTTTTTTTCCTTAATAAGCTCATCAATTTGAATACTGTAGGTACCATCAAAAACATGTGAGTTGAACTTATTATAAAAGTGTTCATTTATCATATTGAAGGCATCTTTATAACCTCCTTGACTCCAACATCTAAAAGCTTTAAAAAAAATGTTTGACATATAAATAATGTGTTGTTATCCCCCATACTTACTAGGGTTTATATTACTAATAATATTTTGACGCGTGTTGCCAGGGTCTATTGGCATTTGCATAAACTGTCCTTTCGATATCCCAGGGAAAAATGCTTTCCAAAGATCTTTTTTACTCGTTCCTCTTTTTCTGTAAGGCACATTTAGTAAATATTGCCTTGGGTTGTCAATTGCTAACCCACAATCTTTCATTGCAAGAACCCCTTCTTTGTATGCTTCGTATTTAAGGTAGTGTTTGCCATATGTTTTACTCAAAATATCTATTTCATCTATATAATCCTCTAAATCTTTCCGTATTCTTATTGCTCGTTCATAGTGATAAGGGCTTGTTGAAGAGCCTGAATAAGTCCAGCCAAATCTTTCTGCTGCTGCGGCTGAGTTAGAGTGTCCATCTCCAGTAGCAGTAGGGCTGCCTACATTTTTATATAGTTCTTTTATATTTAGTTCTATCTTCAAGAAACTTTCGTGAATTTTTAGTTCAGCCAAATCTTTCAAGTCATATTGGTCGGCTCGTTTTACTATTTGTTTAACCAATGTCCTTAAAAACTTTTCTGTCTTGGCTTTGTAAGCTTTTTTATCAATTTGCCCAGAACGCCATTGACCATGAGCCACTTGAACGTCATCAAAGAATTTTGTCCTTAAATCTAATATTTTACTTTTTACAAGGTTAGCCAAGTCTCTATCTGCCTGGGAGTTTTTAATACTGCGCGCTATTTTTTCCAAGGTTTTTATTTGCCCTTGAATTTTTGAGAAAATTTCACGCTCAATTTTGCTCGCCATTACTATTTTTACTCCTTTATTTTGAGTAATAGCGCGTACATAATGTGATTCTCCATTCATAGAGAAGGGGACTTTAATAGAGGCAGGTGGAGCTTGGTCTTTTTTGTTTTTTTCATCCTGATCCTTCTTAACATCCTTCCCTTGCTTATCCTTCTCTTTACCCCTCTTCTTCTTCTTCTTCCCAAAGCTCCTGATCTTCTTCCTAATAAACGCCATCACCTTCGCAATCAAATCATCCAAAGGTTTGCGTAGCTTCGCCAATATTCTCTTGATGCGGGCGCTTACATTGCCCAGGCGCAGCATGCGCGCCATAAAGTCGAGCAGGAGGGGCACAAAGTTGGCTAAGGTGTCTTCTATAAACTTGGCGGCTTCGCCCAACATGCCCATGGCTATTTTGCCCACCGATGATACAATGTTTTGACACAAAAAAAGCGTAAGTTTGGCTTACGCTTTTTTTATGCAATAATTATATCTTTTATAGTGAGTTATAATGCCATAAATCTTCTTCATCTGCTGGTGCTTGCACCTTTTTAGCTTGTACAAATTCCCCTATGTTTTTTATGCTATTGTAATCAGCAACTTCTCTCCAGCCATCTTCAGAAGGTCTTTCAGTAGCTATAATTTTTAAGTTGCTATCTGCTTCTGCAATAAAAAACCTTTTGAAATAACGGTGGTTAGATGATTCGTGATTATGACTTACATAACATACAAATACATTGTTAGAAAAACCTTCATCTTTGATGGAAGAATCAAGTTTGGTGTTTTTATATTCTTCAATTGCAAATATTTTACGTTTCCGTAAAATATCATTAATATAAGACTCTCGTTCCTTTACTGAATCACCGTCAGACCAAGCGGTTAGCCCATTAAAAGTATGTTTAGCAGAAAAAAGAACCGCTTCATCAAATAAATCATAGACTTTGTCAATATAGTCATCTCTGCTACCTACCAGTTTATATTGATCTATGTACAGGTTGTATTCTTTTTCGATAAACTCTTCCAAAAAAACTTTTACTTCATCAATTGTTTTCATCGTATATTTCAGTTTGTTTTTTTATGCGGTTCCATACAATAAATCAGGTCCTAATTTATCACTAATGCCTGGATTGTTATTGATGACCTCTTGCCCTTGCTCCATTGCTTTAGTTTGAATAACAGTATACTTTACTTCCATACAACGGGCTTGCTTTTTCGCCGCAATATTTGCAGTAATTTGTGCCTTTAGGTCAGCATCGGATAGTTTTTGCAGGGCTTCTAAAGTACTCTTTTCCTTGTCTATCAAAGTTCCTGATTTATTTTTCAGGTATCTTAAACGTTCTTTTATGCCTTCTTTAATTTCTCGTAGAGATGCATCTTTATTAGGTTCGGCAAAAGTAATTTTTACGTTCATCTTGAATGATATAAGCCCTTTGATTTTAGCTAATTCATCTCTTATATCTTCCTCCTTGTCTTTCATATCAACTTGGTTGTATGTGCTAGAAGTAAGCACCAAGTTTTTAGCTGTTTTATAGCCCGATCCCATCAACATATTGGCAATCAAGTGAGCTCTATCGTGCATTTCGTGGGTATCTCCCTGAGTTACTCCACGGCCAAATTCATGGAGTTTTAATTCGCTTCCTGTAATCTCTTCGGGTATACCAGACTTACTATCATAAATAGAGGTAAACACCTCCTTACCTCCTTGGTAAGTATACTTTAAGGTGCTTTTGCCTTTAGATGGATTATCAGCCTTGGGGTAACCTGCCAATATGATAGGCTTAAACTTATTATGGTCTTTATTGCCTTTCAATACATTATAAATAAGTTTATTGTTACTGTCCTCCTTGCTTCTATCAAATACTTGGTCACGTAACCCAGTATGGGCTCTGAGGCTTTTTTCGTTGTTTACTTCTTCTATAGTCTTTTTTACCTTGGTATCACGGGCATCCTTGTCCATTGAGGCAAGCTCCTTATTTCCAATTTTCCAGAACTGTCCACGGGTATGCTTACCATATGCTTTGCTGTTTTTGAGTGGTTGATCGGTTAGGGCTTTGGTATTGCTTGAGTTTTTCCTTAAGTGTTTAACCACGCCGTTCCACGATTGTATCTTGGCAAAATTCTCTTTCACTCCTGACAACGCCTTGAGGTCAGCTTTTACTTCGCTTAGTGCTTTGGGGTGCACCTCTTGATTCAATTCCTTTATGTAAACCGCTTGAAAGTCAACATCTTCCTGATCGTTAAACAACAAGAACAATTGTCTGAGATTGTCTGCCATTTGTCCTTGTTTTCGTTCTATTAAATTATCTACTAATCTAAACTGTTTGTTCTTTTGCTTGGTGTCGCCTCCTTTTTTGTTTTGTATACTTACAGCCTCACGTACTTTACCATCTAGAGCAGTGAGCATCCGCTTGACATAATTGATTCGGTTAATGGCTTGATGTTTCTTCTTTTTCGATCTAAAGTTTTCGATCTTTCCTTCCCACTCTTTTAGTTTCTTGTCTACTCGGGTAGGGTCACTGGCTACATATAAGGTTGCTTGTTTACCAGACCTTTTCACCCAAAGATGATGTTTGTCTTTACCTGCTTTGAACTCTACATCTTCACCAATTTCACCATCCCCCAACTTACCATCTTTCAGGTCTTTTTTGTCGTCTTTTTTCTTTTGATCGTCTTTGTCATGCTTATTCTTCTTGCTTTTCTTCTTCTTCCCAAAGCTCCTGATCTTCTTCCTAATAAACGCCATCACCTTCGCAATCAAATCATCCAAAGGTTTGCGTAGCTTCGCCAATATTCTCTTGATGCGGGCACTTACATTGCCCAGGCGCAGCATGCGCGCCATAAAGTCGAGCAGGAGGGGGATAAAGTTGGCTAAGGTGTTTTCTATAAACTTCGCTGCTTCGCCCAGCATGCCCATGGCTATTTTGCCCACCGACGATACAATGTTTTGGATAATCTGTACAATGCGTTCCCAGTTGTTGATGAGCCACATCGCAAAGTCATAAATCGCTAAAATTGCCTGCACAATCGCCCCCACGGGGTTCAGCATCGAGAGTATCTTAATGGTGGCTTGTTTTACCACCGACACAATGAGCCAGTTTTGGATTTCACTGAGCACCGCTTCTTTGATTTCGGCGGCCTTTTCTGACAGCATGTCCCACATGGCCTCCACAAACCCCTTCTCCTTGATGGTTTGCAGCAGCTCCAGTCCGGCGCCCCCGGCACGGATGGACAAAAGAAGTTATACTTTAAAAACTGTTACAAAAGATTAGATTGAATATGTAAGGAATGAAGAAAGTCGTAATCATTAATAGTGTAGGCTTTGAGGATTACTTAAGTCGGGGATATCACGTTCACTCCAAATGTTAGCAGGGATTTTTATTATTTGTTGGGCTTTGTATTGGTAATACTTTTTACGGGATTTTAAAAGTCCTCTTTTATATAAGAGCATAAAAAGATAAGATTCAAAGTCAGTAATAACTGATTCTGAAAAATCTTCAAAGCTACCAAAAGAGAAGATAACCCAAACTTTTGATGATGCTTTGTCAATAAAAAATGCAGATGTACAGTATAAGCCAAAAACATCAAAAGGGTATATGGAGCTATAAAAGTTATTTGCTGATATTTTTTTGCCATTAAAACTAATGGAGTGGTTTAGCTTACTTAATTCCTTTAGTTTATCCCATTGCATAAAAAATACTTCATCAAAAGCAAGGATATTA
>NZ_AAWS01000085.1 GCF_000169175.1 Microscilla marina ATCC 23134 | reverse complement strand
CGATAGAGGTATATTGCAATGTTGACTACAAATATGCGGGCGATTTGCTCACCGAAAAACACAAAGAGGCACTGGAGAACTATATGCAAACCCACAAAATAGAGATAAACCGATTGGAGGTAAACAATTTGTCGGGCTATGATTGGGACAAATTGGTAGAAGAAAGTCGCCAATGTATCATCGATAACTTTAAACATTATGAGCAAATGATTGCCTTGCTTGCCCAAAACCGACTCCGTGAGCAAGTGCCTCCTGCCCAGTTTGCAGCGCCTCCACCTGCCGATGCTGTGCCTAGTTTTGCCCCACAACCTGCTAAAGACCATGTGGCAGAAGCAAAAGCGAAGAAAGAGCTAGGCGACGCGGGCGAAGCTTTGGTGCTTTTGTGGGAGCGAGAAAGACTCAAGCAAAATAATCAAAAGAAAAGTGCCAAAAAGGTGGAAAAAAAAGCCGATGGCGAAGGCTACGATATATTGTCGTTTGACAAAGAAGGCAAGGAGGTATACATAGAAGTAAAAACCACTACCCAATCTGCGGAAGCGCCTTTTTTTATGAGCGCCCACGAGGTAGCTTTTGCCCGCTTGCACCCCCAACAATATTGGGTGTATCGCTTGTATAATTACGACGAAGCCACCAACTCCGCCGACTTTTTTATTATCAAAGACCTGCACCAGCGTGCCGAGTTTAGACCAATGAATTTTAAAGTATACATCACACAATAATGACAGAAGCAAGTATAGTATCTAAAGTATGGAATTTTGCCGACGTGCTCCGCGACGATGGGGTGGGTTATGGCGATTATTTGGAGCAAATTACCTATTTGCTGTTTTTGAAAATGGCAGAAGAATCGGGTAGGGTAGACTTTCCGCGCCTGAAAGACATCAACGGCAACGAACTGCCCAACGGCGAGCAATGCAGTTGGCAAAACCTCCGCAGCAAAAAAGGGGCGGCTCTAGAGGCGTTTTATACCCAAATGTTGCGCAGCCTGGGCAGTGAAAAGGGCATATTGGGGCAGATTTTTACCAAAGCCCAAAACAAGGTGCAAGACCCCGCCAAGTTGTTGAAGATCATAGACATGATCAACCGCGAAGACTGGAGCTCGATGGGCGCTGACCTCAAGGGTAAAATATACGAGGGCTTGTTGGAAAAAAACGCCAGTGACGTGAAGAGCGGCGCAGGGCAATACTTTACGCCAAGGGCGCTTATTCAGGCAATGGTGGCTTGTGTGCAACCCCAACCCAACAAAACCATTGTGGACCCTTCGTGCGGTACGGGCGGCTTTTTCTTGGCGGCTTACGATTATATTGTAGACAACCACGAGCTAGACCGTGACGAAAAGAAGTTTTTGAAAAAAGAGACTTTTTATGGCAACGAAATAGTGGCAAGCACCCGCCGCATGTGCCTCATGAATATGTTTTTGCACAACATTGGCGAGATTGATGGCGCTTCGTTGATTTCGTCTGCCGATGCCCTCATTGCCCAAGGCAGCCAGCGCCACGACTACGTGTTGGCAAATCCGCCTTTCGGCAAAAAAAGTAGTATGACCATTACCAACGAAGACGGCGAGCAAGAACGCCAAGACCTGAGCTACAACCGCCAGGACTTTTGGGCAACTACGTCGAACAAACAACTCAACGTTTTGCAACACATCAAATCGTTGCTCAAAGTAAACGGCGAGGCGGCGGTGGTGTTGCCCGACAACGTGTTGTTTGAAGGGGGCGCGGGTGAAACCGTGCGCAAAGAATTGCTCAAAACCACCGAACTACACACCATTTTGCGTTTGCCTACGGGTATTTTTTATGCCAATGGGGTAAAGGCAAACGTGTTGTTTTTTGACAACAAAGCCGCCGCCAAAACCCCCTGGACTCAAGAGGTGTGGGTATACGACTATCGCACCAATGTGCACCATACCCTCAGAAAGAAACCGCTGCGACTCGCAGATTTGCAAGCGTTTGTCAAATTGTATAATCCCGGCAGTCGCCACAAGCGCCAGGAGACCTGGAGTGAGGCAAACCCCGAAGGGCGCTGGCGCAAATTTGGCTATGAGGAGCTCATGGCACGCGACAAAACCAATTTAGATATTTTTTGGCTCAAAGACCAAAGCCTTGCCGACCTCGACAACTTGCCCGACCCTGATGTGTTGGCGCAAGAAATTGTAGAAAATATTGAAGCCGGTTTGAGCAGTTTTCGCGAGATAATGGCGGGCCTATAGCATGAGTTGAGCGCTTTTGCTTACACCAGCCAGGTTTTATAGTGCAGTTGGTAGACTTTTAATAAAACAGCTTTTTATACCTGCCAGGTTTTCAAAACCTGGCAGGTATGGATATTTATCTTTGTTATAGGTTTTAAAATGCTTGACGGAAATATCAAATTTTAATTGTCCATACTAAAAAACCTGGCAGGTGTAAAACAGGAGCGGCAATACTTGAGAAGCATTGAGCCTTGGGTTGATTAATGTTGGTATTCAGACAATTGGTCAAAATCTGTCCCCAAAAACATTTTTGTTGAAGTATCAATACTCCGCAGTGATTTTAGTCAAAGTTGATTACTGATTACCTTCGTTGAGCTCCCGTTGCTCGGTTATCAAATGGTTATAAGTTTAAAAACTATTTAATTACGTGTTTAGGCGTAAACCTGAAACCCTTTGAAAAATAAAGCAAGTACACAAATTTAATATACGCCATTGGTTTACAATGATTCATAGGGTAAACATTTACTCGAATCCGCTATGGACTACGGACTAAATGCTATGGACTATTGAATATAAAACAATTTAAAAACCACAAAACTGGCGTAATTTTTTCTCCCTCATTCAATATAAAACTGGTCATGTCAAACAAAGCCTGGGGATTGTTGTAGGAACTGAATTTATTGACTATTTTTAATAAATCAAGCCAAAACTTACATTACAAGTGTGCCTGCAATTACTTACTATAGTCTCAGGCATTATTTTATTCGAAACAACTTTAATACGACCCCTCTCTTTGTATGGCACAAGCCCTGGAGAGGCATAAGCGAACTATGAGAAAGGTTCTTCTTAAATTATTAAACATAGAAGACAGTGAATTTATTCAGGTACTCCTCCTCCTCCTGATGGGTTTCTGTATAGGTATTTTTTTGGCAACCTACAATACCAGTATGAGTGCCTTGTTTGTCACTGCCTTTGACGAAGCCACCGACTTGCCCCTGGCTATGGTAGGACAAGGAATTGTAGGTATTGTGATCACCTCTTTGTTTTCTCACTACCAGCGGGTACGCCCCTACGCCCGTTTATCGCTTGTGGTGCTTATTATTATTACCCTCTCTATTTTTAGTTTAAGGCTGGGCTATGGGCTTATTCCTGACAAGGATATGAGAGCCAAACTGGTGTTTTTTGGTTTTATGCTCATGGTACCTTTCGAGGCCTTGGTGCTGTTGATTTTCTGGGGTATGATTGCCCGTATTTTTGACCTGAAACAGCAAAAACGCATTGTAGGGGGCGTAGACATAGGCAAAGGATTGGCTACATTGGTGGCTTTTTTTGGAGTAATCCCCATTGCCAACTCTTTGATGGAAACCATAGACCTGCTTGAGATCAGTTTTGCCAGTACCGGACTGCTTATTTTTGTCCATATTTTGTTAGTGCGCAACTCCCCCGCCATCAACTTTGTGCGTATGGAAGCGCACGAAAAAACCACCGGAAAGCTGTCTATTCCACAAATGTTTAAAGATAACTACATTATCTGGTTGATTGGCTTTGTAATGATTGTAACCATTGCCGGAAACTTTATAGATTATTCGTTTCTGAACACTGCCACCAAGCAGTTTCCCCGAGAAAAAGATTTGGTAAACTTTATTGGGGTCTTTCAGGGCATTACGCTGGTGTTTAGTATGTTGGCACAAACTTTTGTGGGCGATTGGCTGGTAGAAAATTATGGCTTAAAAATTACTTTATTAATCAATGCCCTCTTGTTGATCTTGTTTACCGTACTCACTGTGCTGGCGGGGTCATTTTTTGGCTTTACTCCTGGTGGAGACAACAATTTTATCTTCTTTTTTATGGCAGTGGCGTTGAGTAGTTTGTTCTTTTCGGCGCTCAAAGATGCCTTTGATGAACCTACCTTTAAGTTTTTTCTGTTTCCTATCGACAAATCCATTCGATTGATTGTTATGACGCGCTTGGATGGTATTGTCAAGGTAACTGCAGGTATGATTGCAGGTTTGCTGATGTTGGCGATTGACAAAGCCAAGTTTTTCAATCTTCTTTCGTTTTCTTACATCTTATTATTGATCATTGGTGCCTGGATATATATCATTATAAAAATGCACACCAAATACCAGGAAAGTTTGCGCGCTACCCTCGAAAAAACCCAGCAAACCAATGACATGAGCAGTTTGCAAAGTGCGGACGCCATTGGAATTATACTAGAGAAAGAGTTGGAAAGTGACCACCCCGAAAAAGTAATTTTCATTCTTAAGTTTATGGAAAAAACAGAACCGGTGTTGTTCGAAAGATCACTCAAAAAACTGGAAGCCTCTGCTAATCGAAAGCTTAGAAATTTTGTATCTGCCAAGGTAAAAAACCTGGAAGCTTCTACCATAGACAGTCGTTTGGTGTCCGAAACTACATTTTTGTCTACCAGTAGCCCATCAGCTACCGATCGCCCTTCGGCAAGGTTCAATCTCCGCAAGGACTACACTACAGTAGCTACCGAAAACATTCACCACGAAGAAGTAATCAAGTTGGCAAAGTCAAAGAAAACGGGCGACCGGGTAATGGCAGCAAAGCTCATGAGGATTTATGACCACGAAGAAACCACCCGGTATTTGATTCAGCTACTCAAAGATTATGTGCCACTGGTAAAGATGGAAGCCATTATTACGGCACGCAAGGTGCAGCGCTCGGTGAGCTGGACGGTGCTCATAGACCTGTTGGCATCGCCTGAATATGGCAATATGGCGGCGGCATCATTGGTAGAGTGTGGCGACCGTATTTTGCCAGTACTCGAACACGCCTTTTACAAGTCGGGGCAAAGCGAACTGGTAATGATTAAGATTGTGCAGATTTATGGACATATTGGCAGCAAAAGCTCTATAGAACTGCTCTGGAACAAGATAAACCATCCAGCGCAAGACATTATAGATCAAGTATTACTTTCGCTGAGTTATTGCAATGCCGAAGTACCCGAAGAGCGTGTGCCCGCAATTATTAACATTCTTGAAATAGAAATTGGTGACGCTGCCTGGGACCTGGCGGCAATGCTGGAGGTAGACAAAAGAGATGAAACAGTAGAGTTGCGCGCCTCGCTCAAAGAAGAAATAAGGTATAACTTTAACAGTATTTTTAGGTTACTGTCATTAATATACGATAGCCAGTCGATAGAATTGGTACAACAAAGCCTGGACAGTGAAGAAACTGAAGGTAAATTGTTTGCCATAGAATTGTTGGATATGTTTTTAGACGAAAACCTAAAGCCTATTTTATTCCCATTGCTGGAAGATATTCCAGTAACGCAAAAAATTGCCAAATTACAAAATTACTTTCCACGCATTACCTTTGATCATACAGAAGTACTTAAACACTTGATTACAAGAGACTATAGGTATACCAACCGTTGGACCAGGGCTTGTGCTATGTTTGCTTTGGCACACCTAGAAAATCTCGACGAAAAACAGGAGCTGGTGGCCAATCTTTTTCACAAAGACAACTTATTGCGGGAAACGGCTGCCTGGGCACTGTATCAGTTAGACAAGCCTTTGTTTGACAGGGTAAGCCCACGATTGCACGTGGATATAAAAGAGCAACTCGAAGAAAAACTAGGGAAAATTGTTTTGCAGGAAAATACTGACATTGCAGAAGAGCTACTGTATAACCGGGTATTATTTCTAAAAAAAGTGGCATTGTTTAATGGGGTACCAGGAGATATTCTTGCCGAAATATCTGACATTATACAACCCCAAAGTTTACCTAAGGGAGAAAAACTGATATTGAATAACGAGGAAGCACAAAAATGTTTGTTTATATTGGCAAAAGGTAACCTGCATACGCACAATGCTGAAGGTAAAGAGGTAAACCTGAACGAGGCCGCCACCTTTGGTAGCTTGTTGATGATGGACGCAAGCAAAACCTACGATGAAGCAATCGCCTCTGAAGACTCATTGTTGTATGCAATAGATCAACACGAGTTTTTTGCCCGAATGAGTACCTATCCTGAGTTGGTACGTGGGTTTATTCATAATGTAAATGTAGCGTTTGATTACAAGTCGCTTGACATAGAAGAGCCATTATTTGAAATTGATTTGTAATTACATTTAATACAAAAATGGTTTTGAGGATGGATTTTGACTAATTGCTTGAATACCAACATTAATCAATCCTGTAAATCCTAAAACCACTTTAATCTTAGTGTACATTTTGGTTTCATTATTGCCTTTGTTACTTTTCACTGAGCGTACGTTTAAATTTTACTTTAAGCACTTGAAAGAACCGCCATTACAAATAATATGACACACGACATTCTTATTAATTATGTAGAAAAAGATGATCAGGTTGACAGCGAGCAACAAACAGGGTGGGTGTCGAGTTTCAAGCGTTTTTTGAATATGGTATTGAGCCAATTGCTACAGGAGCACCCAAAAATAGCCTTGCTCGATAGTCAGCTTTTACAAGACTCCACCTCACTCAATGTGTTGAACCAAACCAAGGTATTGGTAACCATTGTATCGCCTGAGTATGTGCAGGCGCCCATCCAGGAAAAAGTAATCAATACTTTTTTTGAAGTTGCCCAAAATCAACCCGATTTGCCTGCCCCTGACAAACGTTGCTTTAAAGTAGTAAAGTATCCGGTAGCTTACGACAGCCAACCTTTGTTGCTTAAGCCTTTGTTGAACTATAATTTGTTTTATCTCAACCGCGAAACTGGAGAAGAGCAAGAATTTGAAGATTTTTTTAGCAGCATTGCCGAAAAAAACTATTGGACTTCCCTCGTAGACCTTGCCTATGATATTTACCACGTATTGACCCGGTTTGATAAAAAACAAGCTACTAAGACTGATGACCAACTGCTGGAGGGGATCGTAGGAGAGGGAGACAGCACACGCACAGTATACCTTGCCGAAACCAGCCAGGAATTGACTATACAGCGTACCATTATCAAGCGGGAGTTGCAAAGACACGGTTATCAGGTATTGCCCAACTATACTCTGCCCAACGACGTTGAAAAGTTGGAACAGGCAGTACTGACAGACCTTAAGCGTTCGTTGATTTCTATTCATTTGATAGGGCGCGAGTATGGTGAAAACGTCAAAGGGGGGGATGTGTCGGTAATAGAGCTGCAAAACAAACTTGCTTCGGAGTACAGCCAACAGCAAAGCGAAGGCACTGAAAAGTTTTCGCGCTTGATTTGGTTGCCTCCTTCATTGGTAGAAGCCAGCGAACGACAACAACAATTTATAGAAAACTTACGTGAAGATGCTCAGGGGCTATCCAATGCCGAAATTTTGCAAATTCCTTTGGAAGATTTCAAAACCACCATTCGCAAAAGCCTGACTGACAGCCCTGTACAGATGCAAGAGCGCGACCATGCGCCTAAAACCAGTACGAATAAATTACAAGTGTATCTTATATTTGATAGAGTAGACACCCAACCTGCTTTGTTGTTGATGGAACACCTGCAAGCCCAGGGTTTTTATGTCATTACCCCCATGCTGATGGGGTCGATACTGGAAGTACGCCAACAACACATAGAAGGACTCAAGTATTGTGATGTTGCCCTAGTGCTTGCCGAAAAAGCAGACGAACAATGGGTAAAGGTAAAACTCAAAGACTTAGTAAAAGCCCCCGGTTTTGGCAGAGAGCGTCCCATGCGGGCAAAAATTTTGTTGGCAATTAATGACTACCACAACATTACAAAAGACGACCTGAAGACTTATAATGTTAGAAAGGTAGAAAACATAGACCTGAACGATTTTTCGGCAGAATTTACTTTTCAAAACATTCTAAATCAGGCAGTACAAAACAATCAAAGTTAACGAACTAAAAATTAGTCCATAGTCGGGAGTTGGGAGACGATAGCTTTTGCAGCTTGCTGAGTCTTTGGTATAGTACAAACCACAGTCGACAATGCTGACGCATATCGTAGAATTCTAAGGACTTGAAGCTGTAGAAGCTCCCGACTATGGACTCCCGACTATTGACTAAATTAAAACACATTTACCATCATGGAAGACAACATCTTACAGGATGAGTATGCAGGGATTAATACTATTATTAACCCTTTTCCAGGTCTTCGCCCTTTCTCGGTAGACGAAAGCTATTTGTTTTTCGGACGAGAGGGGCAAAGCGACGAAGTATTGCTCAAACTTGCCGAAAACCGATTTGTTGCCGTAGTAGGTCCTTCGGGTAGTGGTAAGTCTTCGTTTATATATTGCGGGGTCATCCCTATTTTATATGGAGGGTTTATGACCGACCGCACCTCTAACTGGAGCGTGGTAGTGAGCCGACCAGGTGCAGGGCCTATAGACAATCTGGCAGATGCTTTACTCAAACACGACAATACTTATCAATCTTACGACAAGGAAAACAAGCAAATCAAAAAAGCCATCACTTCGACTCTTTTGCGAAGTAGCTCGCTTGGTTTGGTAGAAGCAGTACAGCAAACCAAAGAGTTTAAGGGACGCAACGTACTGATATTGATTGACCAATTTGAAGAACTTTTCCGGTTTAAAAAAAACGAAGAAAATAAAGACTCACTCAATGAGTCATTGGCTTTTGTTAACCTATTGATGGAAGTCATCAAAACCACCAATGCCCCCATTTATCTGATCATTACCATGCGGTCAGATTTCATTGGCGACTGTGCCGCATTTCCCGAACTGACCGAATCCATCAATCAGAGTTATTACATGATTCCCCAAATGACCCGCAAGCAAAAACAAATGGCCATTACCGGGCCGGTGCTGGTGGGTGGTGGTATGATGACCCCCCGGTTGGTACAAAAACTACTGAATGATGTAGGCGACAACCCCGACCAATTGCCCATTATGCAGCATTCGCTGATGCGTACCTGGGACTATTGGACAGATAACCGTACTACAGCTGATGCTCCACTAGATATAGAGCATTACGAGGCCATAGGTACCATGAAGTCGGCGCTATCGCAGCACGCTGACGAAGCCTACGATGAATTGACCGATGAAGAACGCAAGGTATGCGAGGTAATGTTTAAGGCGCTGACCGAAAAAGGAGGTGAGAGTGCCAATGGAGTACGCCGCCCTACCCGTTTGGGAGAGGTTGTGGCCATTGCCAGTGCCAGCGAAGGCACTGTGATAAGAATTGTAGAAAAGTTTCGCCAGCCAGGGCGTTCATTATTGATGCCCCCCGCAGGTATTCCGCTGGATAATGGTTCAGTGATAGATATTTCGCACGAAAGTCTGATGCGTATTTGGGTACGCCTAAAAGCCTGGGTAGAAGATGAGGGTGAAGCGGTGCAAATGTATATGCGTTTGTCAGAAGCCTCAGCGATGTATCAAGTGGGTAAGTCGGGCTTGTGGCGTCCGCCCGATTTGCAGTTGGCGCTCAACTGGCGCGAAAAGCACAAACCTACCCTTGCTTGGGCACAACGCTACGACCCTGCCTTTGAGCGGGCGATGGTTTTTTTAGACTATAGCCAGAAGGAGTTTGAGACAGAGCAAAAAATAAAAGAGCTTCAGCAAAAAAAGGCGTTGCGACGGGCACGGGTTACTGCCTTGTTTATGGGTACCGCTACTGTGATTAGTATTGGGTTTTTGGTATATGCTATTTCGCAATCGGTAGAGGCTGAGCGCCAAAAAGAAGCCGCCACCAAGCAAGCGGTGATTGCCAAGAAAAACTCTAAAGAAGCAGATAAACAAAGAAAAATTGCCCTGAAAAGGGAAAAAGAAGCCCTGACAAACGAACGCCTTGCCGAAAAGGAAAAGCGAAATGCGGAAGAAGAAAAAAAGCACGCCCAACAAGAAAAAAAGCATGCCCAAGAAGAGAAGAAAAAGGCAGACGAACTAAGAGTGGTGGCGGAACAAAAAGAAAAAGAGGCAAACGAGCAAAAGCAAATTGCCTTGAAAAATGAAAAAGAAGCAAAAAAACAAACCAAAATAGCGGAAGACAAAACCCGTATTGCCACGCAAAAAGAGAAAGAAGCCACCGAAGCGAACAAAAAGGCTTTTAACCTGCGCATGCTGTCTATTGCCCAATCAATGGCTATTAAGTCCACCCAATACTCTGACCGACGCATTCAGGCAAACAATGCCCAAAAAGCGTATCAGTTCAATAAAAAATACGGAGGCGATTTTTATCAACCCGATATTTACAACGGGCTGTACTATGCCATCAAAAGGTTTGAAGGCGAAAACTATAACCAATTGGCAGGGCACAGCGACGCAGTGCGCATGATTGCCCCATCGTATGCCAACAGCGGGCAAGTGGTATACTCGGCAGGCAGCGATGGCAAAGTATTGCGCTGGAACCTGCAAAAACCCAAAGACCCACCTAAAGTGTTGGTGTCGGGTGGGTATATCAAGCGAGCCCTGGTAGTAAGTCGTGATGGCAAATACCTGGCTTGTGGAGGTGACGACCGTCGGGTACAACTTTTTACTATTCAACGCAATGGTAGGTTTTCTAAAAAAAATATAGCCCTTAAAAGCGGTACCAAAGTATGGAACCTGGCCTTTACCCCCGATAACCGAGGGTTGATTATTCATACTTCGGATCAAAAGATTTATTTATCGGACTTTAAAAAAGCTACTGAGATTACCCAACTCACCTCTAAAGTAAACGGGTTGGCGGTGCACCACAAACCCAATGCCGAGAGCCACTATATGGCAGTAGGGCAAAACAATGGCGAATTGGTGTTGATTGACCGCAAAAATAATAATCAACAATCAGTATTGTTTAAAAACACCGTAGGCATGCACGCAGTCGCTTTTAGCAATAGTGGACGTTACCTGGTAGCAGGCGATGTATTGGGGATTGTACGTATTTGGGACTTGACCAAAATAGCTCAAAACAAAAAGCCAATTATTCAATTGGAAGGACACACCGCAAAAATCAATAATATAGAATTTAACAAAGACGACACGCAAATGGCTACGGCGAGTTTTGACAAAACAGTGCGTATCTGGAACATGCGCGAGCTTACCAATAGCCCCATTGTCTTGAAAGACCACGAAGACTGGGTATGGTCTATTGCCTTTAGCAACGATGGCGATTATTTGTTGGCGGGTTGCCGGGATAACCTGGTACGGATATGGCCTACCAACCCCTCGCTTATGGGCGATGTACTCACCCAAAAAGGGGTTCATAACTTTAAACCGGATGAATGGAAGCGCTATGTCGCAAAGGATATTCCTTACGAGCAAACTTTTAAGGTACCACCGAAGAAGAAGTAGGTAGTTAATTACGAATTGTTTAATTACGAATTACGAATGGGCGCGAAGCATTTTTAATTACGAATGGCTTTGCCCAATTCGTAATTAGCCAAGGCAGAGCTCCCTCCGGTCGGTTCGTAATTCTCAAACTCGTAATTCCTAATGAGCGCGAAGCCAATATGGTCTACAGACTACTGACTCCGGACTAAATTACAAATGGCTTTGCCCAATTCGTAATTAGCCAAGGCAGAGCTCCCTCCGGTCGGTTCGTAATTCTCAAACTCGTAATTCCTAATGGGCGCAAAGCATTTTTAATTACAAATTACGAATGGGCGCGAAGCCACTATGGTCTACAGACTACTGACTCCGGACTAAATTACAAATGGCTTTGCCCAATTCGTAATTAGCCAAGGCAGAGCTCCCTCCGGTCGGTTCGTAATTGAACCATTCGTAATTAAAAGGGCTTTGCCCAATTCGTAATTCCGAAGGTACAAGCAAAAACTAAGAATTAATCACTCATGACTATGAACTACCTGATTTATCATATTTGCAAAAATGCAAAACGAATAGTCAACCACTACGCACCACCAATGCCCAACCACCGATTGCTCACTCAGTTTTCATGGCTTCCCTTTTGCCTTGTACTAGGGCTTTTTTCGGTGGCAAGTGCTGCTGAGAAAGACTGTGCCGAAACGCTGAAAAAAGCGCAGGCGGCTTACGAAGAGGGGAGGATCAATGAAGTACCCGATATCTTGGACGATTGCCTGGATGTGTTTGAAGATAAAAAAGCGAGAAAAGGTAACTTTGACCGCAACCAAAAAATGGAAGCCTATTATTTGCTATCGCTTACTTACCTGTACTTGAACGAAGAAGAAAGTGCAGAAAAAATATTACTAAAATTACTGAGGCTGGAGCCCGAATATAGATTAAAAAACAATGCTCCCAGCGAATTTAAAAAGTTATATGGCAACTTCAGAGTGCGCCCAGTGCTCGCTTTTGGCGGCAAAGTAGGAGGCAACATTATGCGTTTTAACGTGACCAAGACCTTTGGCGTAGACGATCCTCATTCATTTAATGAAACCTATACCTCTAAGCTGGGTTTTCAGGTAGGAGGAGCGGTGGAGCTTCCGTTGACAAAAAAACTGGGGGTATTTATGGAAGCCTACTACTCTGGGCGCACCTACACCCTTAACAATCAACTTTTTGGCTATGCCTCTACCAATTATGAAGAGAGCCAAACCTGGATAGAAATACCCTTGGGGGTACGCTATAATCTGGGCGACAAATATAA
Organism: Microscilla marina ATCC 23134; assembly: GCF_000169175.1. NCBI lineage: Bacteria > Pseudomonadati > Bacteroidota > Cytophagia > Cytophagales > Microscillaceae > Microscilla > Microscilla marina. The sequence goes on along the minus strand of NZ_AAWS01000085.1, from coordinate 6,095 downwards.
CTTTAGCAGTCATCTCAAGCCTTATGTTTTTGGCGGAATATCTACTGGTGTGCTGCTGGCGGCGAGTGCGGTAGTGGTGCGTCGCGACAAAGTAAGTGTAGATGTACAACGCGAGGTGACAGGTACCAGTATTCCGGTAGCCCCCATGCGCAACCGCCTCAATATTTCGGCTTTGCTGGGGGCAGGGGTAGAGCTTAAGCGAGGCAGAGGCTACCTGGTGTTTGATGTACGCTACTACATGGGCTTGAGCAATGCCGTAAACGCTGCCCAACGCTACAGTGTAAACGAGCTCTTGTTTAAGTATGGCCACATAGACAACGACTTTACTACCAACAACATTACCTTTTCGCTGGGGTACATGTACCCTATATATAAGCCCAAAAAAATACGATAGTCGATAGCGCCTGCAGGGGCAAGCTTTAAGCGACAAGTCGCAAGTCCTTAGATACCGATGAATATCGGTGCTAGACCCTGTTTAACTCCGTTGAGCTCATCACAGCAAACTGCTGTAGATTCGGTTCATAGGCAACTATACTTTTGTATCGTGTTGATTTTCAGTAACTTACAAAAAACATAGTTAAAAGCCGTTGCGTGAGTATAAGTATATGTAATACGTTGAAATACAATGATTTAAAAGTGCCAAATATATTTGTGAAAATGAAGCGTAAATTTTTGCCATACCTGTTTTTGCTGTGGGGCATAGCTGCCTGCAAAACTACCCCCAGTGTAAACCCCGACACCTCAGGGTTATTTATCAAAATGTTTGGTGGAGCCACCAACGATGAAGCCTACTCAGCCGTTACCGCAACCGATGGGGGATATGTGTTTTTGGGGGCGACTACTTCTTTTGCGGCAGGCACTGACAACACCCAAGATATTTTTTTGATAAAAGCAGATCAAAACGGCAATGAACTGTGGACACGCAACCTGGGCGGACATTCGGGCAAATCTATTCAGAACACCCTTGATGGTGGTTTTATTGTATTAGGTGATACTTTGGTGGCAGATACCACCAGTTTGGTACTCATAAAAACTGATGGTGAAGGGCAAGTACAATGGAGTAAAAACTACGGCAAAGCCAACCGAAACGAAGTGGCCACCAACGTACAGCTTACCCAAGAAGGGGGCTACCTGATGATGGGCAACGTGCTGAACAACGACGGTAGCTCAGATATTTATGTAATAAAAACCGACGGGCAGGGCAACATTATCCGCGAGCGGGTATACGGATTTGCCAATCTGCAAAACTCTACCGCCACTATTTTGGAAGACCCCACTACCAAAGATATATTATGGTGTGGCACGGCTTTTACCGCAACCAGCGCCACATCTGACATTCGGGTAGTGCGTGCCAACGACATTGTAAACACCCAGTGGGACTATTTCTTTGGTGGTACAGCCAGTGAAACAGGCAAAGACATGAAGCAAGTATCGGGTGGCTACGTGATTGTGGGTACTACCGCAAGCGAAGGCAACGGAGGCTCTGATGTGTATTTGATTAAAATAAGTGAACAAGGCATATTACAATGGAGCAAAACCTTTGGTGGAGCCGCCAATGACGAAGGACAAGCCATTAGTTTGACCGATGACGGAGGCTACATCATTACCGGAAGCACCGAAAGCGAAGGAGAAGGAGGCAAAGATGTCTTTTTGATAAAAACCGATGCTGACGGCAACCAGGTGTGGACAGAAACTTTTGGCGGTACCAAAGACGACGTGGGCAGAATAGTGCTCCAAACCGCCGATAAAGGTTTTTTGCTGCTGTCTACTATAGTATTTGAAAATAATAACATGTTAGGGCTGATCAAAGTGAACAACGCCGGAAAACTGGTGGAGTAGGGCTATGTTGGTTAATTACGAATTGGGCAAAGCCCTTTTAATTACGAATGGGTCAATTACGAATTACGAATGAGTAAACCGACCGGAGGGAGCTCTGCGCAAGCTAATTACGAATGTGCGTGAAACGTTTTAAATTACGAATTGACCTTGGGGAGCTCTACCTTGGTTAATTACGAATTGTTTAATTACGAATTACGAATGTGCGCGAAGCGACTCCGGTCTAATATACGAATGTGCGTGAAACGTTTTAAATTACGAATTGACCTTGGGGAGCTCTACCTTGGTTAATTACGAATGTGCGCGAAGCGACTCCGGTCTAATATACGAATGTGCGTGAAACGTTTTAAATTACGAATTGACCAAAGAGAGCTCTTCAACGCTAATTGCGAATATGGCAAAGCCATTTGTAATTTAGCCTGTAGATCATAGCCGCTTTGCGCCCATTAGCTAAAGCAGAGCTCCTTCTGGTAGGTTCGTAATTGACCAATTCGTAATTCGTAATTCCCTCATTCGTAATTCCCTTAATTCTCTTATTTGTAATTAAAACCACCGCCTTATCATGAAAGAAAATGTACTTCAACAAAAAAGCTATGACTTTGCTTTGCGGATGGTGAAACTATACAAGTATTTGCGCGAAACCCATCAAGAATACACCTTATCGCAGCAGATAGTAAGGAGTGGTACCTCGATAGGGGCAAATGTGGAAGAAGCCATTGGCGCCCAATCGGGTAAAGATTTTGTGCACAAATTGAGCATTGCTTACAAAGAAGCGCGCGAGACTCATTACTGGATTCGTTTATTGGGCGATAGTCATTATCTCCCGCCCAACTTACGCATCTCACTACTCAATGACTTCGATGAATTACTCAAAATTATGGGAAGCATTCAAAAAACTATGAAGAAAAAAGAGTAGTAATGACGAATGAGAGAGTTACGAATTAGTCAATTACGAACCTACCAGAGGGAGCTCTTCAACGCTAATTACGAATATGGCAAAGCCATTTGTAATTTAACCCATAGGTCATAGTCGCTTTGCGCCCATTCGTAATTTAGTCCAGGGTTGTTAGCTACTATAGCTTCAAGTCCTTAGATGCCGGTGTATATCGGTGCTTCAAGCCCGTTACTGATTTTTAGCGGGTTATAAAATCGGTAGATGGAAGACCATAGTTGCTTTGCGCCCATTCGTAATTCGTAATTCCCTCATTCGTAATTAGCTTACGCAGAGCTCCCTCCGGTCGGTTTACTCATTCGTAATTCGTAATTCGTAATTGACTAATTCCCTTCCACCATAATCTCATCGGCAAAAAGCCAGGCGCCACCACCTGCCCCCAAGTGCCAGGCGGGTACAATGCCTCGGTTATAAGCCAATACCTTGATATAACGGGTTGCCTCACCAAATTTTACCTCAAAAGTTTTGACTATAGTACCCTCACTTTTAGGGCTTACATCGTTTTCTACCACGCCTGCTTTTGTAAATTTTTTGCCGTCAGGCGAAGTAAAAAATACCACACGGGTAGGCATAAAAATCCACGAGTTTTGATCTTGCAGGCAACGAATGGCCATGGTTTTTACATTTTCTTCTTTGCCCAGGTCTATAGTGGCTTCTATGTTTACCTTTTGGTAACCTTGCCACATGCCCGTGCGGAAATCTTTGCCACCTGAAACAAAATCAATGAGGGCTTTGTCGCCACCTGCGGCATATTGATTGGCGTACTGATTGGCAAGGCTGATGGTTCTGCCTGCGGGTATTTTACTAAAGCGAGTGTGAATCGTATCGCTGGTTTGTCCTTGAGTATTTTGGGCAAAGGCCCACACTGTAGCAGAAGTTTGTATAGTGAGTGGGGTTTGGTAGGGCACAAACTTCAGGCTTGTCACAGCAGCGTTTTTGTTTGGGTTCACTGCATAAAACAGCTTTGTTGCCGGGTTGTGATGGGCAATCTTAATCTGATGGTCTGCCCGCTCAAAAGTAAGTTTGCCCTCAAAATAAGGTACTGGTACGATGAGGTGTGCTGTAATGGCGGATACAGGAGCCGCCGTGGGTTGGCTGCCCCAAGCCTTGTTAGGACGGTTGCCCATGACCAACACCAGTTCGCCTCCTGCCATGAGGTCTTCGTGTTTGATATAGTTTTTGGCGTAAGCCTTGCCATTGAGCTGGGCTGATTGTATGTAGATATTGTTGGCTGAGACCTGCTCGGCTTTGATAGTAAAGCGTTGACCGTTTTCGAGCTGTAGAGTAGCTTCGGGAAACACAGGAGAGCCTATGACATAGTCGTTAGAACCAGGTGTAACCGGATAAAACCCCATAGCACTGAGCACATACCAGGCAGACATTTGACCACAGTCTTCGTTGCCCGATAGCCCGTGGGGTTGGTTGTGGTAAAGGGTGCGAAGGATTTGGGCAACCCGTTGCTGGGTTTTCCACGGTTTACCCACATAGTTGTACAAATACGCCATGTGATGGCTTGGTTCGTTGCCGTGGGCATATTGCCCAATGAGCCCGGTAATATCTGCCTGGTGTCGTCCCGAAGTTTCGGTCGATGCCGTAAATAAGTCGTCCAGCCACTGCTCCAACTGGGCTTTGCCTCCCAACATTTGGGCGAGCCCGCTAATGTCTTGTGGCACATACAAGCTATATTGCCAGGCATTGGCTTCGGTATAATTAAAGTTTACCTCTTCGGGGCGAAAGGGAGCAAACCAACGATTTTGGCGTTTGGCACGCATAAAACCAGTATTTTTGTCAAAAATATTTTTGTAAGCCTGGGCTCTTTGGATAAAGTTTTTGTACACTTTGGGTTGGTTCAGCTGCTTTGCCAGCATCGCAATACACCAATCATCGTAGGCGTATTCCAGGGTTTTCGATACCGATTCAGGTTCTTCAGAGGCGGGTATATAGCCATATTTGCGGTAAGCACCAATGCCAAATTTGTCTTGGTTGGCACTGGTTTGCATGGCTTGTAGGGCAAGCGTAACATCATAATCTTTGATCCCTTTTAGGTAGGCGTCTACAATTACAGGCACCGCATGGTAGCCAATCATACACTGGGTTTCGTTGCCGGCCAGCTCCCACACAGGCAAAGTGTTGCCTTGTTGGTATTGCAACAAAAAAGTTTTGATAAAGTCGTTGCTGCGTTTTTGTTGTACCAAAGTATACAAAGGGTGGGCAGCCCGGTAGGTATCCCAAAGCGAAAATACAGTAAAATAAGGGTGGCTTGCCTGATGCACTTGAGCATCGCGCCCCCGATACCGCCCATCTACATCGTTGAACACATTAGGGGCGATAAAACTGTGGTACATTGCCGTGTAAAAAATGGCGTGTTCTTTTGGGGTACGCCCTTTGACCGCAATGCGCGCCAATTCGTGGTTCCAGGCGGTTTGTACCTTTTGGCGTACTTTGTCAAAGTTCCAATCAGGGGCTTCGGCTGCCAGGTTTTTGCGGGCACCTTCTATGCTTACCGCCGAAATACCCACCTTGACCAACAGAGGCTGCTTAGCTATATCTTCATCAAACGAAAACGAAGCTTTGATGCTTTTACTTTGGGCTTTTTTGTGAGGTTTGGCTTGGTTGTCTACCCAAAGCTCGTGCTTGTTGAAAGGCTGCGAAAACTGCATCACAAAATATACGTGCTGGTTGGTTGCCCAGGCTTTAGACCTTCGGTGCCCTTGCACCTCCCGGTTGCTCACAACCTCTAGACTGGCGTCCAATACTTGGTCGCGGTGTACCAGGTCAAGTATTACATGGGCTGGCTTACCCTCCGGAAAACTGTAGGCGTGCACGCCCACCCTGGGAGTAGCAGTCAGCGCTACTTTTATGTCATAATCGTCCAGGTAAGTTTCATAATAGCCTGCTTGTGCTTTTTCTTTGTGATGACTAAACCGCGAACGGTAACCCTTTTTGCCATCTGCCCCATTATGGTATACCACGTTGCCCGTGATGGGCATAAGCAATACATCGCCGTAGTCTGACACACCCGTGCCGCTGAGGTGGGTATGCGAAAACCCATAGACCAGGCTGTCGCTGTAATGATAACCTGAGCAACCGTCCCAACCAGTGAGGCGGGTATCAGGACTAAGTTGTACCAAGCCAAAAGGAGCCGTAGCACCAGGGTAAGTATGCCCATGCCCTCCTGTGCCTATCAAAGGGTTTACCAGTGCGGTGTAGTCTTTCCCTTGGTAAGGGGGGACAGTCCAGTTTGGCAAGGAGTCGGGACGGTTGTTCTTATGTTCGGCTTGTTCTATTTTTTTTGAGGTGCAATATG